>CALBJW010000208.1 GCA_937893145.1 uncultured Prevotellaceae bacterium
CTTGCGCTGAGGACCGTCGAGGATCATCTGGTCGCCAGTGTAAGCGTGGATAGTTGACATGATACCTGACTGGATTGGAGCGTAAGCGTGGAGAGCTGCAGCCATTGGAGCCAAGCAGTTAGTTGTACAAGAAGCAGCAGAGATAACCTTATCGTCAGCTGTGAGTACGTTGTGGTTTACGTTGTAAACGATAGTAGGGAGATCGTTACCTGCAGGAGCAGAGATAACTACCTTCTTAGCACCAGCAGTGAGGTGAGCAGAAGCCTTCTCCTTTGATGTATAGAAACCAGTACACTCGAGAACTACGTCAACACCGAGTTCACCCCAAGGGAGTTCAGCAGCGTTTGGCTTAGCGTAGATAGTGATTTCCTTACCGTCAACGATGATACCTGTTTCAGTTGCCTCTACAGTGTGCTTACCCTCGCCGAACTTGCCAGCGAAACCACCCTGAGCTGTGTCATACTTAAGAAGGTGAGCGAGCATCTTTGGAGATGTGAGGTCGTTGATTGCTACTACTTCATAACCTTCTGCTTCGAACATCTGACGGAAAGCGAGACGTCCGATACGGCCGAAACCGTTGATTGCTACTTTAACCATTGGTCAAAAATGTTTATTAAGTTAATACTAAAGTGAATTAATTATCCTTTTTATATATCGGGCGACGGTTGTCTGCCACCCTTTACATTTCTTTTCTTGTTGCAAAGTTACATATTTTTTTTAATGGTGGTTCACATTCATGAAGTTTTTTTCATAAAAAATGCAATAGAATACAAAAAAGTGGTTGTTTTATGCATAATATAATGGAAAACCACCTTTGTTGGCATGTTTGTTTAGCAAACAAATGGCGTTTCTGCATTTTTTTGCGTATCTTTGCACAAAATATAATAATAAAGAATGATTACATTATCTGATCTTGCCATTCAGTTTGGCAAACGCGTCCTCTACAAGGATGTAAACATGAAGTTCACCAATGGTAACATCTATGGTGTTATCGGTGCTAATGGTGCTGGTAAGTCAACTCTTCTCAAGGCTATCAGCGGTGAACTTGAACCTACTAAGGGTTCAGTAACTCTCGGTCCAGGTGAACGACTCTCGGTGCTTTCCCAGGACCACAACAAGTATGACAACTGCACAGTTCTCAACACTGTGCTTATGGGACACTCTGTGCTCTGGGCTATCATGCAGGAGAAGGATGCTCTCTATGCTAAGGAGGAGTTCACAGATGAGGACGGTGTTCGTGCCGCTGAACTCGAAGAGAAGTTTGCTGAACTCGACGGATGGAACGCTGAGAGCGATGCTGCCCAGTTGCTCTCTGGTCTCGGCATCAAGGAGGCTCTCCACTACAAGATGATGTCGGAACTCACTGGTAAGGAAAAGGTGCGTGTCATGCTTGCTCAGGCTCTTTACGGTAATCCTGACAACTTGCTCCTCGATGAGCCTACCAACGACCTCGACCTCGACACTGTTGAATGGCTTGAAGACTTCCTCGCAAACTTTGAACACACAGTGCTTGTGGTAAGTCACGACCGTCACTTCCTCGATGCTGTGTCAACTCATACTGTGGATATCGACTTCAACAAGGTTAATATGTTTGCTGGTAACTACTCGTTCTGGTATCAGTCAAGTCAGCTTGCACTCAAGCAGGCTCAGAACCAGAAGGCTAAGGCTGAGGAGAAGAAGAAGGAACTCGAAGAGTTCATCCGCCGATTCGCTGCTAATGCCGCTAAGAGTAAGCAGACTACTTCGCGAAAGAAGATGCTCGAAAAGCTTAATGTTGACGAAATCACTCCTTCTACTCGTAAATATCCTGGCATCATCTTCCAGATGGAGCGTGAAGCTGGTAACCAGATTCTTGAGGTTGAAGGACTTACTGCTATCGAAGACGACGGTACAGTTCTCTTCAAGGACCTTTCATTTGTGGTGGAAAAGGGACAGAAGGTTGTGTTCCTCAGCCATAACCCTCGTGCCATGACTGCTCTCTTCGAGATTATCAACGGCAATCGTGAACCACAGGCTGGTACATACAAGTGGGGTGTGACTATCACCACTGCTTACCTCCCTCTCGACAACACTTCGTTCTTCCAGAGCGACAAGAACCTCATCGAGTGGTTGAGCCAGTTTGGTGAGGGCAACGATGTGTTCTTCAAGGGTTATCTCGGTCGTATGCTCTTCAGTGGTGAGGAGGTGCTCAAGAAGGTTAATGTCCTCTCGGGTGGTGAGAAGATGCGTTGTATGATTGCTCGTATGCAGTTGAAGAATGCTAACTGTCTCATCCTTGACACTCCAACCAACCACCTCGACCTCGAAAGTATTCAGGCATTCAACAACAACCTCAAGCAGTTCAAGGGTAATGTACTGTTTGCATCACACGACCACGAGTTCATCCAGACTATCGCTGACCGTATCATCGAACTTGCTCCTAACGGCACTATCGACAAGCTCATGGAATATGATGAGTATGTTCATAGTGATGAAATCAAGGCTTTGCGTGCCAAGATTTACTAAGACATTCCTGCCTCAGGGCATTAGATAAGAAAAAGAAAAGAACCTTTACCTCTCATGGGGTAAGGGTTCTTTCTTTTATGTACATATAGATGGATTTATGCCTTCATTATTATAAATTTATGCCTTCATTATTATAAATATGTGTTGTCGAAGGACACAGGCAACAAGTCTTTGGCACTCTTCAGCATGTATGTGCCTTCTGTGCCGTAGAGCAATACCTTCATGGAATTGCCACAACGGTCTTCCGTCTCGGACAGCACCTGACGACATGCTCCACAAGGGGAGATAGGGCGGGTGGTGAAGTTGCCAGAGGAGTCTCTTGCCGCCACACATATAGCAAGAATCTTCTTGTCGTGATAGCTGGCTCCTGCGGCAAACACGGCAGAACGCTCAGCACATATTCCACAAGGATAGGAACTGTTCTCCTGATTGCATCCTGGCACTACTGTCCCGTCGTCGAGCAAGAGGGCGGCACCAACGCAGAAGTGGGAGTAGGGGGCATAACTGTTGTATGTCGCCTCTTTTGCCTTGTCAACAAGCATTCGTTCTTCTGGGTTCATCTCATCGTACTGCATCAGTTGCATTTCGATGCTAATATTGATACTTTTCATAATAAAAATGTTTATTTGCCTCAAAAATAGATTTAATTTTCCAAAAAGCAATGAAAAAATCAATTTTATTTATATCTTTGCACAAAATAAATTACAAATACCACAAAAATGAATATACTACGATACACTTCTATAGCATTATTGATGTGCACTTGCCTTTTTGCTGATGCGCAGACTCGAAATGCAACATACGATGCGTACATCAATCAGTACAAGAGCATCGCCATCGAACAGATGAAAATTCATAAGATTCCTGCTTCTATCACATTGGCTCAGGGTTTGCTGGAGAGTGGTGCAGGAAAGAGTGACCTTGCCGTGCAGGGAAACAACCACTTCGGCATCAAGTGTCACTCGGACTGGACTGGAGGCAGAATGTATAAGGATGATGATGCAAAGGGTGAATGCTTCCGTGTATATCCTACTGCAAGAGGCAGTTATGAGGACCATTCTAAGTTTTTGGAGCGTGAGCGTTATGCTCGTCTCTTCACTTACGACCCTCTCGACTACAAGGCTTGGGCGAAGGGTTTGAAGGAATGTGGATATGCCACTCTCTCTACTTATGCCGAAAAGCTCATCAACATCATCGAGACTTATCAGCTTTATCGTTTTGATACGGACCGAAGTGGTAGCAACCGTATTGACAATTCTGACTCGTATGTCTATTATGGTGAAACGAATACTGGTACTGGAACAACTAACAGCAATGCTGGTTATGGCTACACTGCATACAACCATGACCACCAGCCAATGATTGTCAATGACCTTGTCTGCTACCGTGCTGTCAAGGAGGACAACTGGGATATTCTCGCTATGGAGCTTGGTGTGAAGAAGAAGAAGTTGCTCAAGTACAATGAGTGTAACGATACTTATACTCAGCTTGAGGGTATGAATGTCTTCATCTGCAAGAAGAAGAGTAAGGCTGCCATTGAGTACAACGACTGTTGGTATCGTATCGGTTATGGTGAATCTATGTACAGCATCTCGCAGCAGTTTGGTGTGAAGGTCGCTAACTTATACAAGATTAACTACTTGTCTCAGGACTATGTTCCTGCTGAAGGTGACTTCATCCTTATTCGCAAACCAAGTTTATGGGATAAGTTGTTCTCTGCTCGTACAAAGATGAAGGCGGGAAAGTAAAATGAAATGCAATAATAATAAAATAAAAAAGTAGAGTCGGTGACTCTACTTTTTTTGTGTCGGTTGGCGTACTGCGGCTCTACTTGGTTTCGATTTCTTCAGTCATGTTTATCTCGTTGCCCTTTCCATCAATAAACTTGTATTGCATGAAGGCGAGTGACTGGTCTGAAATTACTTTTAATCCGAAACCGTACTTCATCTGCCAGTGGCGGTACAGGGAGATAAATCCCTGGTTGATGTATGCCGCTACGTATGGATGAACGTAGAGTTTTAATTTCTTTATGCCAAGATTTGTTACGATGTAGTCAATCTTGTTTTCAAGTGTGTCGGTAAACAAGATTGATGGCTTGATTGTGCCTTTTCCAAAGCATGTCGGACAAGTCTCTTCGACGACAAGGTCCATAGCTGGGCGTACACGCTGACGGGTGATTTGCATAAGGCCGAATTTACTAAGCGGAAGAATGTTGTGCTTAGCTCGGTCGCTCTTCATCAGTTCTGTCATGTGCTCATAGAGCTTCTGGCGGTGCTCGGCAGAGTCCATATCGATGAAGTCCACCACGATGATGCCACCCATATCACGAAGTCTGAGCTGACGTGCTAACTCTTCTGCTGCTCCCATGTTCACATCGAAGGCATTCTCTTCTTGTCCTTCGACTCCACGGTTGCGATTGCCCGAATTGACATCCACCACATGAAGGGCCTCTGTATGCTCAATGATGAGATAGGCTCCTTTCTTGTAGCTCACTGTCTTGCCAAGTCCTGACTTAATCTGCTTGGTGACAGAGAAGTTGTCAAAGATTGGGACATTGCCCTTGTAGAGCTTGACGATGCTTTCACGTTCTGGTGCAATAAGCGAAACATATTTCTTTACTTCCTTGTACACTTCCTCATTGTTGACATGGATGCTTTCGTACGAAGGATTGAATAAGTCACGAAGCATGCTAACGGTTCTGCCTGTTTCCTCATGTGCAAGTACTGGCAGTTGTGTGGCAAGCTGAACTTTTGAGATGCATTCGTTCCAGCTTTCAAGAAGTATGGAAAGCTCGTTGTTCAGTTCTGCAGCTCGCTTGCCTTCAGCCACGGTGCGCACAATGACACCAAACTGGCGTGGTTTGATGCTCTGAATGAGTTGCTTGAGTCGTGCACGCTCTTCTTTTGACTTAATCTTTGTTGACACGGACACCTTTTCACAGAAAGGCATAAGCACCAGGAATCGTCCGGCGAAGGAAAGCTCGCCTGTGAGTCGAGGACCTTTTGTGTTGATAGGTTCTTTGGTAATCTGAACCAGCACCTCTTGTCCTACTTCAAGCACATCCTGTATGCTTCCGGTCTTTGGTAGGTCGGCTTGCTTGCCAACCTTTTGCATTGGTGCAAGTTTCTTACGGTCGCTTGCTACCTGTTTCACATATTTTTCCAGACTGAGGAAATTCGCTCCTAAATCTTGGTAGTGTAGAAATGCTTCGCGCTCATGACCGACATCCACAAAACACGCATTCAATGCTGGCATAATCTTCTTGACCTTTGCCGCATAGATGTTTCCCACAGAGTATTTGGTGCCCTGAGTTTCCTTCTGGAACTCGACCAGTCGCTGGTCTTCAAGCAGAGCAATGGTTACCTCTTTGGGCTGTGCGTCGATGATAAGTTCGCTAACCATTTTCTTGTTGGTTTGTGACTGGCAGCTCTCATCGTCTTCCACCGAAGTAGGTGAGGATTGGTGCTACCAATCGTGTTAGTACATAAAACGGACTGCGGGCAATGCTCTTTGGATGTCTCCGCGCAGCCTTGTACCGTAGTCCGTATTCTTTGCGTCAGAGCTTTACTTGCTCTTATGACGGTTCTTGCGCAGTCTCTTCTTGCGCTTGTGAGTTGAGATCTTATGTCTCTTCTTCTTCTTACCGTTTGGCATAGTCCTTGAAAATTAAATTGTTTATAATAAAGTTTTGTTACTAAGCTTTTGGAAGCATTATTGACATATTGCTATAGTCAATGCCGCATTCGGACTGCAAATATAGTGTTTTCTGCTTGATTGAGAAAATATTTTGTTTGAAAAATGCTTATTTATCTCGTTCAAGAGCCTATATGCACATTTATTTGTACTAAAATGGCTTGTTAGAATGACAAATTAGAATGACATTCGGAAGATGAAACGTACACCATTCAGGTTTGGATTGTTGTATTTTGCTCCTGTGTATGTGAGACGGCGAACATATACAACATGGAAGAGCTTGAAGATGTTGTGTACACCAACCACTGCTTCAACGTATGGTTTCTTGCTCTCCATGACAAGGGTGTTATTCTCATATACTCCTTCGCTGTTGAAGTGACCAGGGAAGTACCAGATGTCGTTGTCGGCTGATGTGTACTTCATTGGGTTGTTTTTGTCTGTGAGATGTCCCCAAAGGCAGTTGATGCCAATCCATTCACGCCACTTGAGTTTCTTGAGAAGTGGGATGCGGTTGAATATCTTACCGTTCATATCCCAGCTGACCATGAGCGAGGCATAGCGGTCGTTGAGGAATTCCCAAGTATTGATGAGGTTGAAGTTGTAGTCCTGAAGGATGAATGAGTTGTTGGCAACTGGATGGATAAGGAGTGGATAAGGAACTTTGTTCCACTGGTATCCAGCCTTTACATCGGTGTCAATTTTACCCCATGAGCCGAGCCAGAATCGTTTGTAAATACCTGCTTCTGTTACGTTATAGTTGTATTGACCACCAAGGAATCCCTTCAAGCCAACGGTGTGACTGACGAAGAAGATAGGTGCATCAAGGTTAATCTTGAGACGACGCTGCTTGGTGTTGATGTATGTTGCACCAGGTTCAAAGGTTACAGTTGCCTTGAACTCGGATGTGGTCATGTTGTTGTTCCAGAATGTTGGATCATTGGTTGCATGTCCTGCTGCTATGTTGTCTGCAAGACCAGTACCAACAGGTTGGAAGAAGAGGGCATCAACGGCTTCGTTGCGAGTATGAAGGTAATGTGCATAGAACTTCATACCGTCTTCCCACTCGAAGTCAACAGCGAGTTTGTGTTCCTTTGTGTGGTAGAACTGGTCCACCTTACCAGACTTGAACGCCATGAACATGTTGTCCTTATCTGTGGTCATGAACTTGGTGTAAGGGTCTGTGATGTCGTTAGTGTACTGGAAGTAGATGTTCTTCTTTGGGAACTCACGATGCAGGTATGCCTTCTTATTGAGTGAATATGTTGCCTTCAACATTCCATACAGATGGGTAGGGTGCATTTTGGAATGAGGAGCTACAGCCACATATCCGTCAAGGAAGAAGTTAGGACAAAGGTGTGCTGTGGTAAATCCACTGACACGATAACGGAAACGGTCGTAATCGTTGTAGGAGACAATGGTGTTAATAGGACCGAAGTCGAACTTGTTCTTGTCTGTTGTTGAGGCAGTTTCGATAAAGTTCTCGATGAGAGCCTTAGCACCAAACATAACCCACTTGAAGCCCTTGATGTTTTGGAGCTTCTCCAAGAATGAACCCATCTTGCTTTCTGATTGGGTGAGTTCCACCTGACGATACTGATTCCAGTACTCATCGCTCTGCATCTTTGCATCTGGTTCTGTCTTCGAAGCGCCCTTTATGCTCTTGAACACACGGGCTGGTACTTCTTCAAAGCTGTATTCGAAGTTGCGTATGGAACGCTGAACCATGAGTTTCTGCATCCAACTTGTGAGTTTCATTTCAACAATCATATCACTGTTCTGGCAAACTCGTTCGCCAGTTGGCAAACAGCTGAGGTCTTGCTTGATAATCATGTTCTCGACGAAGTTCACATCTGAACGGCGGGGAATGTTCAATTCCACTCTTCTAACAGCATATGTTGAGTCCTTAAGAATATAAAGATGTCCTGAAAAACCAAAGTCCTGCTGGTTATTTGGAAGGAAACCAACATCAATGACAGAATCGTTTTCTATCTTCAATGTGTCCTGAAGGTAGTAGCGATAGAAACCAATGGCATTGTCTGCAATAGGTGATTTGAACGGATACTGAAGCAGACGGCATTCGTTCTGATAGATATCTACATCGGTGAAGACATCCTTGAGCATTGTGGTGATGATTTCACCGGTATTGAGAAGTTCGTTCACACCCTTATCGCTCTGTGCCTTGATAAGCTGTTTCTCTGAACGAGGGTCTCTGCGGAAGAAGTTGTCTGACACTGTTTCTTGAACAATGACAGGAAGGATGAGCTTTCCTGTTTCTGGACATTTTTCAACGTGGTCCTTGAGGAATGCGAATGGTTTACCTTCTTCCTGGTCGAATATCTTGTCAGTAAACTCATTGAGCGAGAAGGTCATCTTCTCGTATTTAGTATATGAATAGAAGTCCTTGTGGCGCAAGTCAATGCTATCCTTATGGGCGATGACCTTACGCATAAGTTCAACGGCAGGGTTATTCTTCCTTGAATATTTTGCCTTTCTTGCTGAGACGGTGACACCAGCGAGGGTACGAGGTTCTGGCTCAAGCTTGATGGTCATGTTCTTGTTTTTGCCAAAGTCCTTGAGGTTGATTACTTTTGTGACATATCCCATCGAGGTGATGGTAAGTTCGTGCCAAGCGCTGTCCTCTTTGATGACAAATCGACCAGTCTCATCTGTCTGCTCACCTACATTTTTTCCTTCATAGTACACGCTAACATAGTCAAGTGGTTCGCGAGTCTTTGCATCAATGACTTTACCTGTTACTTGGGCGTTAGCAGCTAACGAAACTAATGGAAGTATAATAGTAAGAAAGAAATTTCTCATAAATAATCCCGAAAAAATTTTTACCTTAAGAGTTAATCCTAATAATATCCTTTTACAAAATCGGTGCAAAGTTAGTTCTTTTTTTCTAAATA
Organism: uncultured Prevotellaceae bacterium; assembly: GCA_937893145.1. Classification (GTDB taxonomy): domain Bacteria; phylum Bacteroidota; class Bacteroidia; order Bacteroidales; family Bacteroidaceae; genus Minthosoma. The sequence continues at coordinate 9,108 of CALBJW010000208.1, forward strand.
TTAAGGATAGAATAGTGCCAATTATTGTCCTATTTGTCAAATGAAGCCATATATACAGTGATATACGGCTTCATTTGTATCGTTTTTTACTTTTTTTCACTTTTTTATTCCATCCAAACACCTATTTTATTATATAGGCGTCTTACGGCAGGAATGTTCATTATAAGTCCCTCAAACAATGCTATGCCAAGCACAACGCAAAGTACACCAAGTGTAACATCAATGATGTAATGGTGACAACTATATACTGCTGCCCACCATATTCCTACGGAAACAATCGAGAGGATAGTAATCCATCCGTAGTTTCTTTTTGCAATGAATGCCGCATAGAAAAGTGCTATTGGATTGTATGCCGAGTGGAGGGAAGGGATTGCCGCAAACACATTAGCATTCTTGCAGTATATGTTGTGGAAAATGTCAAATCCAATAAGTTCGTCGAAGCGGGCAAATCCACCTACATTACCTGGTGTGTTGAGTATAGGTTCAAATCCATACTGCAAAACATACCAAGGAGGGGAGGCTGGATATACGTAGTAACCGGCAAAGCCAACGAGATTCACGAAGAGAAATGCACAGGCAAAACGAAAACTCAATGTTCTCTGTCCACTGAAGAATAGGTAAATGCCGTAGAGGATTGGCAGCGGAACCCACAGTAGATAGAAGATGCCCGAAAGCAAATCGCCTATAGCACAGTTGTGAATGTTGAAGTATTCGTTAGGTGTAAGCACGCCAGTTGCAGTACTTATTCCAAACAGTGTCTTCTCCATGTTATATACACCTTCTGTGTCAATGGAGTTGAAGAGGTAGTTTGGATAGTATCGCATCGAGTCGTAGATGATGCCGAAGAGGGCAAACGGAATGAGGGCTACGACAAAACGAATAAGTATCTTTGTTATGTTATTCTTCATCTTAGTTCTTGTCCATCTGCTTCTTAACGTGCATAATTCTTACCATCACTGTGTAGTTTGCAAGTACAGCAATGAGAATCTGAGGTGCGAGAAGTATCCACATAGGGTCGAAACTAACGCAGTCTGCAAGGAGACCACAGAGCATGGCACCAAGACTTGTCACAACGACACGTTCAGGACGTTGCATAAGACCTACCTTACACTCGATGTCGAGACCTTCTGCACGAGCACGCACATAACTAACCATGATAGAACCAATGAGCGAAAGGAATGTTATGACTGTTGGCCAAGTGTAACCGAAGTGCATGAAATAGAATGCAATACCGCTCAATGTGAAAAGTTCGCAGAAACGGTCGAGCACACTGTCATAGAAAGCACCGAAAGTTGAACACATGTTTCCGGTACGAGCAAGGTAACCATCAATCATGTCGAAGATACTTGAGAAGATAATCAAGAAACCAGCCCAACCAACTACGCTGTAGTCATTCTGTGGAACGTAGAGTGCTGAATACACGAAGAGTGCTGCTGCCACAAGGTTTCCTAAGAAGCCACAAGTGGTAATCATATTTGGAGTTACTCCAATCTTAATCATCATCTTGACCGATGGGTCAATAATGCGGTACACGCCATGCTGAATACCGTCACGAAATTGCTTGAATGTAATCATCTTTTGTTATTTCTTTGTTTCTTATTCTTATTGATAAATGCTATGTTTTCTAATTCTTGTAAACGAACTTCTTCTGCATAGGATAGTTCCAGAAAAAGGCAACTGCAATCGCCGTGATAATCTTGGCTATCATAACGATATTGAAACCCTTTGGTGTTCCATCGTGCGAGATGATGTTTGCCATCAGTGTTGTACCTGCGGTATTAAAGAAGATTGACCCCAACCATACCATCAGATAACGATAGAAGATGACACGTTTCTTCTGTTCGGTGCCTTTGAATGCCCAATTATAATTGATGACACAGTTAATACTACCGCCAGACAATGCTCCAAGTGCGGTAGCAATGACATACCAGCATCCTACCAACTCTACGAGTATTGTAGTCATGGCGAAGTCCACGATAGTGCTGACTATTGATGATGTCTGGACTTCAAGGAATTGTATGAGCCAACGGAATCTCATTTGTTCGTGTGGTATTGAGGACTTCTTACAATGAATGAGTAAAGTATCTCACTACGAGAATGACGATTGCTCCATAAACACCAGCGAGGATGTCGTCCATCATGACTCCCCATCCGCCGCCAATGCTCTCCATCTTGCGTACACCAAGTGGTTTCCAAATGTCGAAGAGGCGGAAAAGTGCGAATGCTAATGCTGCATAAATCCAATACTGTGTGCTGAAGAGTGCTGTCTGTGGCACAGCAAGAAGGCAAATCCAAACTCCAACCATCTCGTCAACAACAACTCTTGATGGATCCTCGCCCCATGCCTTCTCAAGTCGATTGATAGGGGCAATGCTGGCAAGTGTGAAGAGAACTACACACACAGCAGTGGCAATCTGCAGAGGACAGAAGTCCATCCAGATGCTTGCCACAATCCACATTACTGTTGCAACGAGTGCTCCCATTGTGCCTGGAGCGAAAGGTGAATATCCAGAGAAGAATCCTGTTGAGAGGAATCTGTCAAAAAATCTTGTTTCTTCCATCTTGTTTCTTTAGAACTTAATGTATTTGATTCGTGCAGAGTCAGACTTTATTATCAGCAAATCCTTTGTGAGTTTCTCCACCTTGAATGACTCTTTAAGTGAATAAAAGCCCCACTTGTTGAGAATAGGAAGTTCTTTCTCCGTGAAAGGGATGTTATCGTCTGCTGCAGTTTCATTATGCGAATAACGGGAGAACTGCCAGAGTTTCAGCGAGTCGCCTTTGTGTTCAAAGTAGCCGTAGAATCGTGAAGCGGCAACTTCTTGCACATCTGTCAGTTCGAAGAGCTTGAGTTGAATGGACATATACACACGTTCCATCTGCATATTCTTCACCTCGCCGTTATGCTCTATCTCCATCACCTGCCACATGCCATCAAGGTCGCCATTGGCTGGCAACTTGTCGCAAGCAGCAAAGATGCTACACATTATTAATATATAAAGGAGTCGTCTCACTTTACCAAATTGAATGATTTGTGAATTGTCAACTGAAATCCGAGCGAATTGCCAAGCACACCACCATTGTCATATCCAACAGCCAGTTTGCCTGACCATCCATTTGCCCAAACTGGATTGTATGCCACCTCACCCATGTAGTACTGCTGCCATTTCTTTTCGTAGAAAGGAACATCGTATGTGCCCCAGTTCTCAGTAAGTGAAAGCAATACTCTCCAGTGAATCTCTGGAGTTGGGTCGCCACTCAGACCAAGATGCCAAGCCTTAACACGGTTGTTGAAGCAATATACATAACCATTATCATTGTATATCGGAGATGTCATGAACGGATGTCCGATGACCATTCCCCAGTGCTGCCAACCACCATAAAGCTGATGATTGTAGTAGTTGTCTCGACCGTTCATCTTGTCTGGTATGCTGGCTGTCTGGTCGTGATAGACTGCTCCCGACTGATTACGAGTACTCATGTGTTCAAGAACAATACCAGTGAGGTATCTGTTCTTGGGAAGTCTGCCTTCGAGTCCAACAAGATGGTCCTGCACTCCGTATTGGAAGGTTATCATCGACTGGTCGTCGAAGTAACGTTCTGCGTAAGCCTTAACCATCCAGTCGTCTGCTGTCCATGTGAGGGCGATGTTATAACTGCCAACTTGATTGCCCGAAGAGTTCTTCTCCGTTCCATCTGTCTCATCACTTCCGCCCCAAGTTGTGGCATGCCACCAAGCGTTGAAGTTGCTGCTATGCTCAAGTGTTGTTGGCTCTGAATAGCCACGACCTGTTGCATTATAGGTTGTTCCGCCAAACTGAGTTGCCATTCTCAAACCAATCTCCAAAGTGAGCGGGAATGATTTGCACGACTCCTTACCAATCTTTGTATATACTCTCTTCTCGTGATAGAGGTGATTGCCAGTGTAACGATTGGTGGTACCAGCAGAGAAGTCTCGTTGCCAGTTGCCATCAGTAGTGAAGCCATAGCTTCCCGATACCTTCCACTTCCAGAATTGTTTTGTTCCTGGAACGCTGAAGTAGTCAATCTCCAGCTTTGCTTGAGGAATAGGACGAGCATTGATGCCCATAGAAAGACTACCACTCGACAGTTCTTCGTTCTTCACATCCATTGGCGTTTCCTTTGCTCCAACGGTGAGTTTCACCTTCTTGTATGCTATTGAAGCAAATGCCTGTTGGAGGAAGAATGGACTTGTGAACCCTTCCTGGACCGCAGCATCTATGCCGTAACCAAGTCGCCAGTTGCGTGTGGAGTCGTTATCTTCAGTTCGCATCAGACTCACACGTTCGTATGCACTATAATTCTTTATGCTTCCCATACCATACTTATTGCTTGAAAGCCACAAAGGAGCAAAGTCACCACAAGGTGAAACAGAGCCCTGTGCCTCAATGTCGAGACGAAGTCCCGACGCTAAGTTCTGGGCATTTGCCGTTGTGAACAGGCAAGCAGTCAGTAGGGTGGTGAAGAATTTAGAGTGCATCGTCTTCTGTTACTTGGTCAAGTTTCAGTTTGTCTGAGTCGTCACGCTTCTCGAAGTACTGGCGACGAAGAGGGTTTTGATGAGCTCGGTCGTACTGAACACGATTGCGTTCAATGTCGATAGCGGTGTAGATAGCCTCACGCATTGAGTCTGGCATCACTACATTCTTGCCGGCATTATTGAAGTCTGGACCCACAGCTGGAGCACAAACAATCACTGGCATACCAGCAATATAGCTTACACCTTCGTCGCTGCAGAGAGCCTTGAAAGGTGTGATGCCCTGGTCGTGGTACATAGCCAAGATAGCATCAAAGCGCTGGTAGTTGTTGCTGCCGAAGAGTTCATCTGCAGCATAAGGACCAAAACAGTGAACACCCTTGCCGAAGAGTTCATCTATAGTAGGTTTGATGATTTCCTGCTCCTCTGTGCCGAAAAGTCCTTCTTCGCCACAACGAGGGTTGAGCGAAAGGACTGCAATGCGAGGATTATCAATCATGAAGTCACGCTTGAGAGTCTTTTCAAGAATCTGCAACTTCTCAGCAATATTCTCTTTTGTAATCTGTTCTGAGATTGCAGAAAGAGGAAGATTGGTTGTTGCGAGGGCAACACGCAGATTGTCATGAATGAGAATGTTCAAAGCCTTAGCACCCTTACCGAGAGCCTTCTCGACAAGCATTGTTGTGCCAGGGAAGTCCTTCTGCACATTGCTGCGAGTAAGAGGAGCAGTCACGAGCAACTGTCCACGTCCTTCCTTCATGTCCTTCAATGCTGCGACAAGAGAACGGAGTGCTGCCTGTCCCGACTCCTGAGTTGGCTGTCCCATCTCAATCTTTACTTCTTCCTCACCGAATGGGTTAATCATATTCACAGACTTAGCCTGAATCTGTTCGTAAGAATCTCTTACCACGAATGAAGTCTGCGAACCAATCTGCTTGCGATGGAATGTTGCAATCTTTGGCGAACCATAGATTACAGGAGTGCAGATGTCGAGCATCTCTTCGCACTCGAATGTTTTAAGAATCATTTCCAGACCGACACCATTAGTGTCGCCCTGAGTTATTGCGATAACTGGTTTTTCCATTTATATATAATTACGTATTACGAAATGTCAAATATCGAATATCGTTCCGAAGAACGTATCTGCACGAACTTACTTGGCAGGTGTTTCCAGCGTATAGAGTGCTGCCTCCATACGGCGAAGCATAGTGCGCTTCATCTTGTTTGGAGCATAAACGAAACCTTCAACAACGATGACACGATTGTTGACTGTGTCGATGCGGCTGTGGCTAACGAAAGGACCGCCCATAGCATCGCCCTTCATTTCCCAAAGACCACGAGCCTCCATTGCGAATGTACCATTTACTGTGATGTTCTTTGTCCAAACAAACTCTCTGTTTGTCTGCATCCACTGTCCAGGATGACCGCCAGGGATGTTCTTCTTCATCACAGTGTCACGAAGTGCAACGTAAGGTCCCTTCTTGAGCATCTTCTCACTAACGTATGGGAGTGAGTAGATGACAATGTTCTGAATAGCACTCAAACCATCGTCTGAAGCCCAGATGAAGTCCTCGCCCTGCTTCATTGACTTGAGCGAAGTAGGGATGTACATTGTGCAACCGAACTTCTCCTTTACTGCTTTCTCAAAATCAATGTTATGCTTATAAATCAAGTCATTAGCCTCGCGATTTATCTCTTCACTATTGATGAGAGACTCAATCTGCTTGGTATGTTCAGTGATGTATGTACTTGCTTCAATCTGGTTTGGAGCATTCACAGTGATGATAAGCTGCGGAGTAGAGTGAACATCTTTCTCGACATGCATCTTAGCCATTGTGTACTCACGGCCAATGTGTATCTTGATGATGTTGCGGAAGATGTTGGTGATATTGTCAAAATGCTTTTCCTCGATGTGGCTCTTGTGGAACTGTTCCTCTGCCTGTGGCAAACCGAGTATTGCCTTGTCAAGGATAGTCTGGACAGCCTTGCCCGCATAACCCTGATAAACGCTATCGTCTGCTACCACCATCACTTCGTATGGATTGCCTGAAGATGCAGGAGTGAGGAGTGAACCTGAACGTCTGTGGCGCTTGCCACCATTTGATGAATCGCCACAAGCAGCAAGTACAAGTGCTGCAATAGTAAGGAGAGTGAATATCTTAGTTTTCATGCTTTTCTTTTTCTTTAGTTGAAAGTAATCCACATGCTGCGTATATGTCCTGACCTCGTGAGGCACGGATGGTGCATGTGACACCGTGGTTATTAAGATAGTCGCGGAAGGCAGTCATGCGTTCTGGAGTAACTTCGTTGAGTTCTACACCAGGAATCTTGTGCCAACGTATAAGGTTGACTCGGCACTCAAGACCGCTCAGCAGTTTTACTAATTCCTTTGCATGGAGGTTGCTGTCGTTGATGCCTCCAAAGAGTATGTATTCGAAAGTCAGTCTGCGCTGATGACTCCAGTCGTACTTCTTCAGCAGTTCCATGATGTTCTTTGCAGGGAACTGCTTCTCGGCTGGCATCATGCTGAGTCGCTGCTCGTGGATAGGGGAGTGGAGCGATACGGCGAGGTGACATTCGTTTTCATCAAGGAAACGATGAAGATTCTTCTTCAGTCCTACAGTTGATACTGTGATTCTTCGTGGACTCCATGCGTAGCCCCATTCTGCTGTCATTATGTCGAGGGACTTCAGCACGTTGTCGAGGTTGTCGAATGGTTCGCCTTGTCCCATATACACTATGTTGGTCAGCGTGTCTGCATTCTCAACCGAATAGATTTGGTTCAGGATGTCGGCAACCTCAAGGTCGCCTTGCCATCCCTGTTTGCCTGTTTGACAGAACAAGCAGTTCATCTTGCATCCCACCTGACAACTAACACAAAGTGTGGCACGGTCGCCGTCTGGGATGTAAACGGTCTCAACAAAGTGACCGCTGATTGTGCGGAACAGGTACTTCACCGTGCCGTCCACGCTGCGCATTGCCTCGACTGGTTCTGAGCATCCCACCTCATAGCTCTGCGCAAGTTTCTCGCGGTTTGCCTTTGAGATGTTGGTCATGTCGTCGATTGAACGCACATGTTTTACATAAATCCACTGCGCTATTTGCTTTGCTGTGAATTTAGGCATAGAGAGTTGCAGGCACACGTCCTGCAACTCTATTAATGTTTTACCTAAAAGGGGTTGTGTCATATCAGTTTATTACCACGCAAAGAGTGGGTAGTTCTTCATCTCTTCATTTACTTCACCACGAACCTTAGCGATAACTGCCTCGTCTTCTGGAGCGTTGAGAACCTCTTCAATCCAAGCTGCAATCTTGACCATGAGGTCTTCCTTTGCACCACGAGTAGTGATGGCAGGAGTACCAAGACGGAAACCAGAAGTCTGGAATGCGCTACGAGTATCGAATGGAACCATGTTCTTGTTGATTGTGATGTCAGCAGCTACGAGAGCGTTTTCAGCAACCTTACCTGTGAGGTCTGGGTACTTGCTGCGGAGGTCAACGAGCATTGAGTGGTTGTCTGTACCGCCAGAAACGATTGAGAAACCACGCTTTGTGAGTTCTTCAGCGAGAACTGCAGCGTTCTTCTGAACCTGTGCAGCGTACTGCTTCCACTCTGGCTTGAGACATTCGCCGAATGCTACAGCCTTAGCAGCGATGACATGTTCGAGTGGACCGCCCTGCTGTCCTGGGAATACTGCTGAGTTGAGGAGCTGAGACATCTTCTTTACTACGCCCTTTGGAGTAGTGTAGCCCCAAGGATTGTCGAAGTCCTTGCCGAGAAGGATAAGACCACCACGAGGACCACGAAGAGTCTTATGAGTAGTAGTAG
>CALBJW010000209.1 GCA_937893145.1 uncultured Prevotellaceae bacterium
CGGTGAGTTCTCTGCTCTCGTTGCTGCTGGTGCTCTCTCTTTCGAGGACGGTCTTAAGCTCGTTAGCAAGCGTGCTATGGCTATGCAGAAGGCATGTGAGGCAGCCCCATCTACAATGGCAGCTATCATCGGTCTCCCAGACGAGAAGATTGAAGAAATCTGTGCAAGCATCTCAAAGCCAGGACATATCGTAGTTCCTGCTAACTACAACAACCCAGGTCAGCTCGTTATCTCTGGTAACAATGAGGCTATCGCTGAAGCATGTGAGGCAATGAAGGCAGCAGGTGCAAAGCGCGCTCTCCCACTCCCTGTAGGTGGTGCATTCCACTCTCCACTCATGCAGCCAGCTAAGGACGAACTTCAGGCTGCTATCGAGGCTACTACATTCTCTGAGCCAAAGTGCCCAGTTTATCAGAATGTTGATGCTCAGGCACACACTAATCCTGAAGAAATCAAGCAGAACCTCATCGCTCAGCTTACAGCTCCAGTAAAGTGGACTTACGAAGTACAGGCTATGATTGCTGCAGGTGCTGATGACTTCACAGAGTGTGGTCCAGGTAAGGCTCTTCAGGGTATGATTGCAAAGATTGACCGTAATGTTACAGTGAACGGCGTCGCTTAATGGAAAAAATCATTATATATCAAGTATTTACTCGTCTCTTTGGTGCTAACGCACCAAAGAGCGTTTTAAATGGTAGCAAGAAAGAGAACGGATGTGGCAAGATGGCAGACTTCACAGCCTCTGCGCTTGAAGAAATCAAGAAATTGGGCGCCACACACATCTGGTACACAGGCATCATAGAACACGCGACTAAGACAGACTACTCTGCATACGGCATTCAGAAGGACCACCCTGCAGTAGTAAAGGGAAATGCAGGTAGCCCTTATGCTATCAAAGATTACTATGACATCGACCCTGACCTTGCGAGCAAAGTGCCAAACAGAATGAAAGAGTTCGAGAACCTTGTGAAGCGAACTCATAAGTCAGGCTTGAAGATGATTATCGACTTTGTGCCAAACCACGTTGCTCGTCAGTATCATTCAGATGCAAAACCTGAGGGCGTTCGTGATCTTGGAGAAGATGATGACACAAATCTTGGTTTCTCTCTTCAGAATAATTTCTATTATATTCCTGGTGCAAAGTTTTCACCAAACTTCTCTCTCAACGATGAAGAGATGGGCGAATATGTAGAAGAACCAGCAAAGGTAACGGGAAACGACTGTTTTACTCAGTGGGCAGGCCAGAACGATTGGTACGAAACTGTAAAACTCAATTACGGTGTGGACTATCAAGGTTCACATCAGTTGGTATTCTCTGCTTCTACACCTAACACATGGGAGAAGATGCGTGACATCCTTCTATTCTGGGCATCGAAGGGAATAGACGGATTCCGTTGCGATATGGCAGAGATGGTTCCATGCGACTTCTGGGGATGGGCAATCCCACAGGTTAAGGATAAGTACCCAAACATTGTGTTCATTGCTGAGGTATATAATCCTCACGAATATCGCAACTACATCTATCGTGGTCGTTTTGATTACCTCTATGACAAGGTTGGTCTTTACGACACAGTGCGTGGTGTGATGGGTGGTGCATCAGCAAGTAGCATCACAGGAGCATGGCAAAGCGTTGATGACATCACTGACCACATGCTCAACTTCCTTGAGAACCACGACGAGCAGCGCATCGCTTCCGACTTTTTCGCAGGTAATGCAGAGAAAGGCAAACCAGCACTTGTTGTCAGCACGCTTATGCGCAACAATCCTATGATGATATACTTTGGTCAGGAACTCGGTGAACGAGGTATGGACCAGGAAGGTTTCAGCGGTAAAGACGGTCGCACTACAATCTTTGACTATTGGACAGTTGACCTCATTCGCCGTTGGAGAAACAATGGTAAGTTTGGTGGCGAGAATCTCACAGATGAAGAGAAGGCACTCCAAGCATATTACACAAATGTGCTCAACATCGCAAATACAGAATCTGCACTTCGTGAAGGTTTGTTCTACGATATCATGTATGTAAACTACGAGAATGAGAAGATGGACACAAATCGACTCTATGCTTTCCTCCGCAAGAAAGACAAAGAACTCGTTCTTGTTGTTGCAAACTTCTCTGATGAAGCACAAAGTGCAGAAGTAAAACTTCCAGCACACGCCTTCGAGTTTATGGAGATTCCTACCAGCGTAAAGCCAAAGAACTGCACCGACCTCATCACAGGCAAGAAAGAGAAGCACACACTGATCCCAGACTCTACCCTATCCCTCGACATCCCAGCAAACAATGCCAAGGTATTGAAGTGGAAGTTGTAGGAAAGAGACAATAAACACGGAGCCCCCCTCATCGGGGCTCCGAACTAACGCAAAAAACATCGAAATTTTTGCAAAAAACATACACTACATACACTACAACCTTAACGGCTGGACTCCGTACAAGTTAACCATCGAAAAAATTTTGTTTTTAAAAAGCCTTAAAAGTTCACTTTGTTCACTTTTTTATTTTATAATAATTTTTGTTTGGATGTCAAGGAGCAAAGCGAACAATGATGGAGGGCGGGAGCCTCTTCTGCGAACTCTGCACCTCAGCGTGATATTTTAGAAAACTCACAGAAAATCTCAAATAAGATATACTATCTTATCCGAGAAGATATACTATCTTATTTCAGAAGATATACTATCTTATTTTTAGAAGATATAAATACTGAACAATTAATAAGATGATTCAACTTTCGCAACTTTAGTGTATGTTGTGTAGGATAAAATAAAAAATTAAGTTGTTTTTCTTCCGTGAACAAAATTTTCTCCTTTCCCTTTGGCACTACCAAAGAAATAAAGTATATTTGCAGCAGTTTTCAAATAGATGTGTGACAGACTTGTCCCTCTATACGAACTTACAATTCGTCTCGTATATAAACAACTACTGAATCATGATCCTTTCACTTGACACACTATGAATTCCTTAAAAAATAAAATCGAAAATTTGATGGATGAATTACATAAATTTTCATCTGCTATCATTACATTTAATTCTTCTGTCAGCAGTGAGAGTATCCTTGCATTTGAAAAGCAATTCAATGTAGTATTGCCTGACGATTATAAGGAATTAGTTCAAATCCATAATGGATTTGAACTAATGGGTGACACGATATTAGGCATCTTTTCAAGTGATAATCCAAACAATAATCTAAATGATTGTTATGCTTTTGAGCATTTTGGCAGTGTTTGCCCTATGCCAAAAAATTTAATACCATTCTGTCCTGACGGATATGGTAATTACTATTGTTTTGACTCCAAAACCAATTCTATTGTTTTTTGGGAAAGCGAATGTGATTATTCGGAAGCGGATCCCGAAGTAGTATATAGTGATTTATATTCTATGATTCATGAAATATTTATAGATTGGGTACTGGAAGATTACAATTATGATGGTAGTAAAAAATAGATTATGTTTCAATGGGACAGGTGCAGGTTCATATATTAATCAAATAGAATATGACAACCCCGCCTTACATAAATCAAAAAATAATGCACGCTTATGAAAACGAAAATATTGCAGTATATATTATTATTCGATATTATTTGTTTTGGATTGTTGTTAATTACCAATCAGTATAGTAATTATTTGACATATCATGATGCATTCTGGGATACAAAAGGCATATTAGGAACATTCTTACTGTTATCGGGAATCTCTTTATACTTGAAAGATTCAATACTTAAAGCATGCTCAGTTATAGCTTTTATTATTATATGTGTTTCAATCTTAGTCGTATTTGTGGCTTTTATAGATTCTGCACGGCCGAAAATGTTTGCATGGGGATTTATTGTATGGAGTATCTCTAACATTATACTTTCATGTAAATACTTGAAGACATTAAAGTGGCGTAATGGTCAAGTTTCGTATATAGGTAGAATTGCAGGTCTGCTTCTTGTTGCTCTTGTGGTATATTGCTTGCTGCCAAGAGACAAGTCATTCTTCCACAAATTTCATATTATGCAAAATGATATGTATATTGATGTTAGATACGATGAACACATAAATAGCGTAGATGTTTGTCGTTTATACTTCAAAAAAACTAAGAACTCCCCAAATTCTGACTATATAGAATTAAATAGCCCCACATATAAAGGAATAGGTAGTTTGAAATTATTCTTAGATAAGAACAACAACCATATATACATTTATGAATATAGCGACCACGAAATCAAAATCCACAGCAATCAGTATGATATTCAACTATTAGAGTCAGATAGCATCATCATTAATAACATGTATAAAATAGAAACTGACTTGTTTGGTTTTAATTTTATCTCAAATGATGTGGATATAGAATATTTAGGAACTCAATAATGCGTGATGGGTGCTTGTCACTATTAGCAAAACTATTATTATAATATGGTATTCACAATGAGCCACCCTGTAAATCATTCATTTTTCATTTGAATCATGAACCTTTCACTTGACACACTAGGACAGCCCCCTCTCAGACATTCAGCAAAAGTTATAGAGTTATTTTTTCTTCACCCATAAATCGAGCAATAGATATGAACAGAACATTTTTTGATAAAATATTAGAAGATATTATGTCCGATATATTTTTTCAAGATTATAAATACAAAAAGTCACTAACTGCATTATTCTACAAGTTAGATGATACATTTTTATATTTAGGATTAGATCACTGGAGAGATTATGAGACAGAGGAACTTGTTTTTTGTCCTATCTATGGCAAACATTTTAATATTCTTTGCAAGTGGTTTGAAAAATTCAGTTTTAAGAAATTACAGGACCAAAGAAACAACCCCCATATGAACTTGTCGAACGCGGATTTAGGATGTGAAGATGAGAATATTACATTTAAGTATGATCTTTCTGATTATGACCAAAAAATTGATTATCTCATAAAAATTATGAAGAGAAATATTACAATAGTGGCAAATAGATATGCTACATTGGAGGATTTCTATAATAACGAAATATCTCCGATAATGAATGGAGAAAAAGATTTAATCATACATGGAGCAGATTGGATATTCAGAGATCTTACTCTCTGTCATCTTGTTTCTCCTGAGAATTATCCATGTTTCAAGTCAAAAATTCTTAATCATATTGAAGTAATGCATAGATTTAATGAACCAAACATAGAACGGTATTATGATAAACTTGACGAGATAATTTCGTATATGGAAATGAATGTGAAATTATAATGCTGTGTATGATGGGAGCAGAATCCTGTCATACATGTGAGAATCAAGGTACAGGTCAATGAAGCACTCAAGGAATCCGTTATGTAGGATATTGAGAACGAAAAATATTAATAGCTCAGCCCATTCGGAAAGGTTTCGAATGGGCTGAGCTTTTCTTTAAGAGTGTATGTTGTGTAGGATAAATTCAAAAATTAAGTTGTTTTTCTTTTAACTCCCTTAGTAGGATGTGGGGGGATGTGGTAGGATGTTGAGCATTACATCATCACAAGTTCTCTGCCTATAGCTTTCACTTCATTTAGTATAAGGTTTTCACGTTCCTTTGATGGCTTCTTCATCCCATTGATGTACTGAGCCATTAGGCTCTGACTGATACCGACACGACGAGCAACAGCAGAGGCGTTAAGCTCGGGATGAGTGAGGAATACTCGAGAGATACCTTGTGGTTCGGGATCATCGTATTCAAAACTTTCAAATGAGATATCTTCATCGAGAGCATACCAATGTATTCCCTCGTCATCAATCTCGTAGTTATTACGCTGTTCTTCCGTGGCAGCATTCAGGCGCTTGTACCACAGAAGAGACTGCCATACAGGCTTGCCTTCATCGGTCAAACCGTAGATACGGTCGTTTTCAAACCAAATCTTTGTGAGTATCATAATTATTCCTCCTCTTCTGTCATTGAACTTCCAAAATATTCATTCCACTTTGAGATGGCAAGTTCCTTGTTCTCTTCAAGTACCATTTCGGCACATTTAATTGTTTTTTTGATAATTTGATGTCGCAAAGTTAGGTAATAAATTCATAACCACCAAATAAAGGTACAACTTTAACTTTTATTGTGTATAATTTTTTGGAGGTATGAAAAAAATAAAGTATATTTGCAGCAGTTTTTATCAAACCGTGTGACAGGTGTATATCCGACAGGTGTCTGCCCCATGTCATACAGATAAACATCGTTAGATATGAGAAAAAAGATTATTGTTGCTGTGGCATCTTTATTTGTAGCTGTCCTGATAAGTCTGTTTACGGTAAGGAATAGCATAATAAGAGATTGTGATTGGAAGGTAACAAGTGGAGCTAATCTGAAAAATGACTTCATTTGCTTTTCAGAAGACTCTGTATATAGCTATTGTTGTCCATTTATCAGAGAAAAAGGTGATTTAATAGCCATCGCTTTATTCCAATTTGAAGGAAGGTTAATTGTTTTTTCAACAGAAGAAAAAGCATTCTCTATTCTAATGTACATTTAAGGTAACAGAAAGCGGTTCGGGGGCAGGTTATTGATACAAACTATGCCACACCGTATATAAAATCAAAAGACAAAATAATCAAATAGTAAAGAAGGTCAAGGGACAGGTCAATGAACCACTCAGTCAAATCAATCATTTTTCATTTGATTCATGAACCTGTCCCTTGACTCACCTGAACAAAGAAAGGCTGCGATTGAACAGCATGGAAGAATTGATTCTGAAGAATCGAAGCGAAATGAAGTACTGCATAATAATATAGGATTTTAATTATGTCAACTAAGTCTTTTTTAGTATCATTCTTATGGTACATTTTAAGAAACTACATAATCTCTACAATAACTTTTTTTGTTGTTGTAGGTGTTGGTTTTTATGTGTATAGATATAACCCTGAGAATCAGACACCTTTTAACTATCCAGTTTTGCCGGCTTTATATTTTGCAGTTATGTTGCCTCCTATAAATCTTATTGTATATCTTGTATTGTTTTTTTACAGGTTTAACAAAACTGAAGTCGTATGTGAGAGTTGCTTGTTCTGCTTCATTCTCTTTGATGATGTTGTTCCCGATATCTTGCAGAGAAGCTTGATTACAATATCTATTATCTTTGCATATGTAGGAACAAAAAGACTTATTAAGCATTTAGCAAATTCTAATAGTTATTCAAAATGACGGGTCAATGAACCACTCAAGGAATCTGTTATTTGTCATATGATCATTGAACCTGTCGAAATACTATAACCTCGAGTTGCTCCGATACAATGCGAGGCTATCATACAAAATAGAGGTAGATAGTTGGTAGAATGTTTCCCAAACATTCTACCACACTCTATCCCTTATGTACAAAGGGTTTGAGGGGTGTTTGGTAGAATGGTAGGATGTTGAGAGCAAAAAATATTAAGAACTCAGCCCATTCGGAAAGATTTCGAATGGGCTGAGCTTTTCTTTAACTCACACGAAGCAGAGGATGGTGAGGAGATACATGATGATGTTGTTGAGCTCTTCGGTGTCGGGGGTAAGGATGTGGGTGTAGTAGAGGCTTCCCATAATCTGACCAACGAGGAAGAGAGGGATGAAGGCATAGGAGTGCTTGCGGAGCAAGCGTGTATGAGCAAAGGCAAAGTCGGCTGAGGTGGTCAGACGACCTGAGAGATAGCCATACATGTTTGCCACGAGGATGACAGCGAGGACGAGGAGTGCAAGACCTCCTGTGGCGATGGGTGAGTTGTCGAACTCTCCAAAGGCATTGACCAATGGAGAGGATGGCATGAGGAGAACCGACACGAAGATGAGGATGAGGATGAAGACAAGCAGATTGCTGTAGGTATAGGCACGAAGCTGCTTGAGGAGGAGAGGATGGTTCTTTGGGAAGAGCCAACTGGTCCAGCCAGACTCCATGACTACACTCACGCCGACGAGAATCATGATGATGGCGGCGAGAGGTACGCGGGAGTAATTGGAAAGGATATGACTCACACTCCACCTGACTCCATTAGCATCAAGGAGGCTATTGATGTCGGGATTGTATGCACTGCCTATCCATGAACCTAACACTACAAGGAGGAGAATGGCGATAAGCAGGGGGAGGTATATGCGAGAAAATCCTTTCACGGGCTGTTAGTCTTCGTCTGGTTCAAGATTGTCTATGTCGAGGATTCGGAGTTCGAAGGCACGAGTGACGAGGCGAGTGGCGTTGATACCTGTGCGGTCTGCCCCGAAGAGGCGAGCCACAAGGTCGTTCTGTCGCTTCTCGATACTCTTCACTCCAAATGGCATGGTGCGGAGGTTGGCTATCATATCCTTTGTATAGCCGAGGGCGAGATGGCGAAGCAGACGCTCATCGTACTCATCAATGTCGTAGTCGAGGAATGCTTCCTGGCGCTTGGCATCGTTCATGACTGTCTGGCGGAAACGGAGAAGTATCTTCTCAAGGATAGGCTGGTTGAACACAAGTTTCTTACCGTCCATAACAGACATGACTTCGTTCTTTGTAAGGAGTTCGCCGCTCTTGAGACAGATGCCATCAGCACCAGCATCAAGAACATCCACCCAGAGTTTCTCATTGAGTATCTCACCTGTGAAGATGAGGACATGCACTTCTGGGTAACGCTTACGGAGAGTGCGACAGATGTCAACACCTACAGTGGTAGAGCCTCCGAGACCGAGGTCGAGAAGTACAAGGTCTGGGAGCTCAGTGTTGAGCAGTCGCCAGAGTTCAGTCTCATTCTGGGCTGTACCTATGATTTGAGCTTCTGGTATCTCATTGCGAAATATCTGTTCAGTTCCTTTCAATTCGAGTTTTACATCCTCTACTATAACAACTTTGAATTGGTCCATAGTGTGTATGATATGTTTTATTGTTTAATCAAATAAAGTTCTATGCGAAGCTCCTTCTTCACTCCACATTCTATGCCTCAGGTAGCATGAAGATGATGGTATCATTCTCTGCGTATATGCGGCAACCCTGATGGCGAAGACGCTCGTCGTGCTCACGGATAATCTGCTTTGCGATGAGGTATTCGGCACCTTGAAGGGTGTCGGTTGCTGCATCGTAACGCATGGAGTCAGCATAGAAGAGGTTGGCACCCTGCTCATCGGTGAGATGCATACGGTCGTCTGAGAGTGCAAACTTAACAAATCCTTCTGACTTGGCAAAATTAAATTCAACTTTTCCTTCTGTTTTGCTTTCAAATACAGGAGAAATAAGTGTATCGACAAGATATTGCAACAAGATATTGTCAGCACGCACGCTTCCATCAGTGGTACCTGTGACCTCAAAGCGGACTGGGTACATGAGTTTTTTGTTCTTCTTCTCAAACGACTTGCGAGCGTATGAAGCAATGTCGCGGAGCGGCACATTCTGGAGTTTGACAATACTACGGGAGAGTTGGCGGTTAGCATTCTCACTGAGGAGTCCGAATACTTCACGATAGTACTTGAGCACATCTCGAATCTCGCTGCTGTCTGCCTCGCTACCTGAGTCGAGGAGCTGAAGTATGCGGTTAGGGTAATACATGGTCTCGTGCTTGATGGTGGAGAGGCAGTTATCAAGCACCATATTCTGAACATGGAGACGCTGCTGCTCCACTTCGGCTGCGAAACGCTGGTCTTCGAGAAGTTCGAGCAGGTTGTTCTGTTCTTCAACCTTTACGGACTCGAAGAATGTATGCATAGACATGAACTTAGCGATGAAGGCTATGATGAGCGACTCGCCCTGCGTTGGTTGTGAACCGTGATATGCCACCATTATCCTGCCGAGATTGTGCTTTTCGCCTTCAAACTCCACATTGAGCGGCACCTCAGAACGACAGTCGCCCTCACCATGTGGGTAGGTCTGTCCGTTGACAAGCTGAACCTCGATAGCATCCGCTGGATGGATGCTGCTGATGCCTTCGTGAAGAAGACGAGTAAGCTGGTCGTTCGTAGCGGAGAAGATGCGGCGGTTGAACTCAAGCAACTGGCGCATGTTGAAGACTGGCAATATAGTATGGCGGTAATATACGAGGAGGTAGATGACGAAGGCGATGAGGAGGATGAAGATGGTGAGGTTAATGGTGAGGAGTTTGTCAGCATTAGCCTTAGAAAGTTTACGGCACACCTCCTCGATGTCAGGGTCGAGAGATGAACGCTTGTTCAGTCGCATGAATGCTTCGTTGTTGTACTCATAGAGTTCGCGGTTGACGAGTGAGAGGGCTGCGAGACTCACCTCATTGCGAAGCACGATGATGGATTGGAAGTCTATATCTACACCATCTGCCAACCACTGGAGTTCGGCATACTCTTCATCATCGCCACTGAGGACCATGAGAGGAGAATCCTTCTTGGTCTTCTGCATGTAGATGCGGTTGAACTCGTCGATAGCGTGTGTAGCATGATGGATTGCTTCTTGGTAATCGCCCATGATGTTTGCCTCATAGATGCTGTCGAGGCAAGATGTCACTTCCCATTGGGCATGGGTAGTGATGCTGAAGGTGAGGAGCAGGAGCATACTGAGGGTACGCATCACTCCCTTTGGAAGACGGAAGAAGAAGCGTGAGCCCTCGCCCAACTTGCTCTCTACGGCAAAATGGCACACATCGAAGAGGCGGCCCGACTTGCGATACTTCTCTATAATGCCTCGACAGTTCATGAGTCCGAAGCCGAAGCCCTTGTTGGTGCGAACGGAACCATCGGTGTCGTTCTCCACTCCTATCTGTGAGGAGTCATATACTTTGGTATTGTTTATCTTGTCCTGGTCTTCAGCATTGAGTCCATGTCCTGTGTCGATAACTGACACCTCGACATAAGAGTCAGTCTCATCAACTTTGAGGGTAACGGAACCACCCTCTGGAGTGTATTTGCGAGCATTGTCGAGGAGGGTGTTCATCATGAAGAGGGTGAGAGCCTTGTCTGCCTTGACCACAGCCTGACTATCAGCGATGTTAAGGTCGATATTCTTGCTATCGAAGGAGCGGTGTCCCTTCCTAAGAGTATCGAGGAGAGGAGTAAGTGGGAAGTTCTCGATATTGAGGATAACTGAGCCCTGGCGAACCTTTACCCAATGACCAAGCACTTCGTTGTAGGCATTTATCTTCTCTACATATTCACGAAGGAGGGCGCAATCCACATCGTTGTAGTTCTCAACATTATGGATGGCGCGGTCGAGGAATGGGGTGATACCCTGTACGATGGAGATAGCTGTGGCACGTTCTACATGCTGTCGCTTATTCTCATCCATGCGTCGCTGTGCCATATAGATGTCACTTTCTACAAGTTCACGGCGCTCGGTAAGGGAGAGGTACAGTTCTGTGTTCTGGTTAATCCACTTGCGCATAACCTGAATGAGAGAGTAAAGCTCGTGTTCAAAACTGTTCATCTTCTTCTGCACAGCCTCATCCTTCCAGTCGCCACCGAGATGAGAGAAGAGCGTCTGAATGTCGGACTCCACATCTTCACCATTAACCATACGGCTGCAAATGTCGAGGCAGGTCTTGAGTTGCTCTCGCTTAGCCCGTGATGTCTTCTTCATCCTGCGGGTGAGGATAAATACAAGAAGGACAAGGAACACGGACACGACAAGAAGGAGGATGAAGTAGAAATTGAGTTTGTTGGCTGCAGATTCAAGTCTCTCCTTTCGCTGCTGCATCTGCATGTCCTGACGAGTAACATCGAGGATGTCGAAGTAGAGGTTGCGGTTGTAGTTGGATGCATACTTGTCACCAAGTGCTGCATAGACCATAGAGAGGCGTTCGCGAGTATGTATCATCCATTCTGGAATGGCAATGATGTCTGGATTCTTAATCCAGTGCATCTCCTTCGACTCAAGGTCGGTGATTTCGCCTGTGAGGGTGAGGGTGTCGTCCTTCGCTACACCTTTATTATATTTAAGGTGGTGTTCATTTATTATCTGTAGGGTAAGAGCAAGGGAGTCGAGGGCTGCATGATACTCCTTCAGTTCCATGAGACTATCGGCTACTGCTATGAGGTGGTCAGAGCGCTTTAGCATAGCAGGCTGGAGAATGACATCGAAGCGCATTGAGTCGGCATCGTTCCATTCTGGATGGTTGTCGAGGGTGTCGAGCATATCTTTCCACTCTTCATCCATACGCATGATATGGAAGTATCGGGCGGAAGCCTTGTAGTAGGTCTTCTGAAGGTAATGCCACACTATCTTCTGGCGGTCAGTCATGTATGGCTCGGCATCCTTGAGCACTACCATACATTCGTCGCAGTCGGTGCGATAGTCGTAGAACTCCTTATACTCGGCAAGGAAGATGCTGATACGCATCATGAGGAGGTCAGCACTTGCCTCATGCATCTTGTTATTGCCATGGTCAAGAACTTTGGCAAGGTTTTTCTTGGCAGAAGCATAATCCATTGCACCCATATTGATGGCAGCAGAGTCAAGAAGACTCTTACATCCGTCGTCGGACATAGCCTTACCCTTACAACCTGCCAGTATCATCAAAGTCATCATAAATGTGACAACTGACAGAACGAAAGTATGTATATTATAGCTCTTCATGAACTTTTTTTCATAAATTAGGTTAAAAAGATGTGCGATTATTCTATTATAAGAGTTTTAAGAACTATCTTTGCACTAATTTTGCACCACAAAAGTAACAAAAAATGCTGAAAGTCTTTCTATATTGCGTGATAATTATTGCAATTTGCGTGCTTTTACTTAGTGTACGCATCCTTTTATTAAAGAATGGTCGCTTTGTCAAGACACACGTGTCGAGCAGTAAGGCAATGCGAGAACGCGGCATAGGTTGCGTTCAGAGTCAAGACAGAGCGGCAAGAAGGAAAGTAAAAAAAATCAAAGAATATTAAATAAAGTAAAATGAAGAAGACAATGAAGGCCGTAGCAGGTCTTATGATGATTGCAGCAGCTGCCCTCATGGCATCATGCGGCAACAAGGCAGAGGAGATTGACACTAAGGCAAGCACTCCAGCTGCAACTACAGAGTTGAAAATCGCGTATGTACTCATCGACTCACTCACAAGTCAGTATCAGCGTTGCAAGGACCTCGAAGAGGAATTTGCTAAGAAGCGCGCTAATGCAGAGAAGACTGTGAACGAGAAGGGAAAGGCATTTGCTAATCAGGTACAGGACTTCCAGCGTAAGGTTCAGCAGAACCAATACACACAGGATCAGTACAATGCAGAGCAGGCTCGCCTCGGCAAGCTTCAGCAGGACATTGAAGCCCTCAACGCTCGTCTTTCTAACTCACTTCAGGAAGACTACCAGAAGGAGTTCCAGGCACTTACTGACACAATCCAGAACTTCACAAAGACATTTGCAAAGAAGAAGGGCTATGACTTCATCCTCTGCAAGTCATCTGGTATCGACAACGTTCTCTATGCAGATGAGAAGTATGACGTGACAGAAGAGGTTGTTGCTGCTCTCAACAAGCTTTACAACAAGGACAAGAAGTCTGCTCCTAAGAAGGAAGCAAAGGCTGAAGAAGAAAAGAAGTAATTCAACCTTCAATACATCAAACAGAAAATCCCCTGAACACTCAGTAAGTCCAGGGGATTATTTTGTTTACCAACCGAAGAGGTTTGGCAACTCCGGCTTAGATGGTTTTGATGTTTTCTTCGGTTCAATCACATCATATTGGAAATCATCAAACGGCAATTCAAACTGAACAGCGAACGAACGCCTGATAGCATAGTAGCCCCACTTGTTGCAAGCCTTAAATGGGGAATTCTTTCGCTTGCTCTGTGTCCAGAGGAAGCGTTTCAGTTGATAATATATCTTCCAGTAGAGGTCCTCATCGGCAAAGAGGTCATTGTTCTGGTTGAAAATGCAACGAGCAATATTGCATAACTTCATACCCTCTGGCCTATCGGTCAGTATCTCTACCGTTTGTTTGTAATATTCGTTCTTCATTTGTTCATATATGCTCGTTTCGGTTGTAAATATACAATGTTTTTATGAAAAAACAATAAAAAAACAAAGAATAATACGTCTCTTTAGCATAAATAATAAATAAAAGTATTATTTTTGCAATAAATACAATTAGAAAAGCATAAACTAAAGCAAAAATGGTATTCAACTATTTCTCACAAATCAACAAAGTTCCTCGTCCATCAAAGCACGAGGAAAAGATAATTGCATGGCTTGAGCAGTTTGCTGCAGAGCGTAATATTGACTGCAAGAAAGACGAAGCCGGCAACCTGCTCTACTCTGTCCCAGCAACTGCAGGCATGGAAGAGAAGCCAACAGTCATTTTCCAGGCACACATGGACATGGTGTGCGAGAAGTCTTCCGACCGTGAAATAGACTTCATGAACGACCCAATCGAAACATACATCGATGGCGACTGGATGCGTGCTAAGGGTACTACCCTCGGAGCTGATGATGGTCTTGGTATTGCTATGGCACTCGCCTTCATAACCGACCCTAACGTACAGCACGGTCCAATCGAATGCCTCTTCACAGTTGATGAAGAGACTGGTCTTACAGGTGCTTTCGCCCTCAAGCCAGGTTTCATGACAGGCAAGTATCTCATCAACCTCGACTCAGAGGATGAAGGAGAAATCTTCATCGGTTGTGCTGGTGGTGCAAACACAACAATCGCTGTTCCTGCACCAATCGTGCCACTCGCAAAGACATATTTCCCTGTTCGTATCGCTGTTGATGGTCTTCGTGGCGGTCACTCTGGAGACGACATCAACAAGCACCGTCTCAATGCAAACAAGGCTCTCGTGCGTTTCATTGCAAAGGCAATGCACAAGTACGACCTTCAGCTCATCGACATCCAGGCAGGCGGTCTTCACAATGCTATACCTCGCCATGCTGAAGCCGTTATCGCAGTTCCATTCCCAGATAGAGAGAACATCCGCGTTGACTTCAACATCTACGCAAGTGAACTTGAAAGCGAGTTCCACGACGAGACAAATATGCGTCTCACTATGGAGAGCGAGCAGGCAGACACTTGCATTGAGCAGCAGAAGGCACGCAACCTCATTGGCGCACTCCTCGCAGTTCACAACGGTGTTTACGAGATGAGCATCGACCTTCCTGGTCTTGTTGAGACATCAAGCAACCTCGCTTCAATCAAACTTATCAAGGATGAGGGCGATGCAAGCAAGAGCATCGTGAAGATTGTCACTTCACAGCGTTCAAGCATTGGTTCGCAGCGCATTGCAATGTCAGAAATTGTACGCGCTCCATTCGAGCTCATTGGTGCCACTTGTGAGACAGGCGAAGGCTATCCAGGATGGAAACCAAACCCAGACTCTCATCTTCTCAAGGTCGCAGTTGAGGAATACAAGAAGATGTTCAACAAGGAACCAAAGGTGAAGGCCATTCATGCTGGTCTCGAATGTGGTCTCTTCTCGGAGAAGTATCCAGGTCTTGACATGATTTCTGTCGGTCCAACTCTCCGTGGTGTTCACTCACCAGACGAGCGTTTGTACATTCCAACAGTACAAATGGTATATGACCATATCGTTGCAATACTGAAAGCTATTTAACACTTATTATTTTATCAATAAATGAAGAATTTGTGTATTCGTGCATAAATTCTTCATTTTTCATTATTCTTACTTCAAGGTTTTTTCGTACCTTTGCATCGTAATAACCAATATTCTCCCAACAATACCGCCCCTTTTTCCGTAAAAAACGGCATCAGGGACGTTGTAAATGGCATACAACATTATGAACGAAAGAAGACCTTTCAAGGTATTTTCAGGAACCAAGTCAAGGTACCTTGCAGAACGCATCTGCCAGAGTCTTGATTGTCCACTTGGCAATCTTGTCATCACACACTTTGCAGATGGTGAATTCGCAGTATCTTTTGAGGAAAGCATCCGTGGTAAGGATGTTTACCTCGTACAGTCAACATTCCCTAATTCTGACAATCTTATGGAGCTTCTCCTTATGATTGATGCAGCAAAGCGTGCATCAGCTCGTAAGATTATTGCAGTCATCCCTTACTTCGGATGGGCTCGTCAGGACCGCAAGGACAAGCCACGCGTTTCGATTGGTGCAAAACTTGTTGCCGACCTCCTCTCAGTAGCAGGTATCGACCGCCTTATCACTATGGACCTCCATGCAGACCAGATTCAGGGATTCTTCGATGTTCCTGTTGACCACCTCTATGGTTCTCTCATCTGTATTCCATATATCGAGTCGCTCAATCTCCCTAACCTCGTAATTGCTACACCTGATGCTGGTGGTTCGAAGCGTGCCGCTCTCTTCTCAAAGAAGCTCAATGCACCACTCGTACTCTGCAACAAGACACGTGCTCGCGCCAATGTAGTGGAGTCAATCCAGATTATCGGTGATGTTGTAGGTAAGGACGTAGTGCTCGTTGACGATATGGTTGACACAGCAGGCACTATCACAAAGGCTGCTGATGAAATGCTCAAGGCTGGTGCTAACAGCGTTCGTGCCATCGCAAGCCACTGCATCATGTCAGGCCCTGCAAGCGACCGTGTACAGAACTCGGCTCTTTGTGAAATCGTATTCACAGACTCAATCCCATACTCACAGCGTTGCGCAAAGGTTAAGCAGCTCTCAGTTGCAGACATGTTTGCACGTGCAATCGACCGCGTATCTCGCGACGAATCAGTATCTGAAGAGTTCGACTTCTAATCAGACAAACTTAACATCACATATCACTTCGAGGACAGAACATAACTTCTGTCCTCGTTTTTTGTTTTATACATGAAAAAGGACAACAAAACACTTATTCACTGGTATCAAAACTCTACCATTTCTTCACTTTATGCGTGTTGAAAGGAATAAAATCATTACAAAAGGAAAGAAAAGAGAAAATGATGTTTGTCATTTCGTAAGAAATGCGTACATTTGCAAACGCTTTGCGTGCGCGTGTACACGAAACGCAGAGGACAACATAAGGAATAAACATTTTCTAACTATAAAAATCTCAATAAGAAATGGAAAGAGATCAGAAGATTTTCGATCTTATCGAAAGCGAACACCAGCGTCAGCTCAAGGGTATTGAGCTCATCGCATCAGAGAACTTCGTAAGCGAACAGGTAATGGAAGCTATGGGCAGCTACTGCACAAACAAGTATGCAGAAGGTTATCCTGGTCATCGTTACTACGGCGGCTGTCAGGTTGTTGACCAGATTGAACAGCTCGCTATCGACCGCGCTTGTCAGCTCTTCGGTGCTGAGTACGCTAATGTTCAGCCACACTCAGGTGCTCAGGCTAACGCAGCAGTTCTTCTCGCTGTACTCAAGCCTGGAGATTGTTTTATGGGTCTTAACCTCGATCACGGTGGCCACCTCTCACACGGTTCACTCGTCAACACATCTGGTATCCTCTACCGTCCAGTAGGTTACAACCTCAACAAGGAGACAGGTCGTGTAGATTACGATGAGATGGAGAAGCTCGCAAAGGAGAACAAGCCAAAGCTCATCATCGGTGGTGGTTCTGCTTACAGCCGTGAATGGGACTATGCTCGTATGCGTAAGATTGCTGACGAAGTAGGTGCACTCCTCATGATTGACATGGCACCCCCAGCAGGTCTTATCGCTGCAGGTCTCCTCGACAACC
>CALBJW010000210.1 GCA_937893145.1 uncultured Prevotellaceae bacterium
GCCTCTTCATCGTTCCAGTAGCCAGCACGATAATAAGTGTGAACTGTCACGAGGTAACGACCTGGTTCAAGTCCCTTGATAGTCTGGTTGAGCTCGAATGCAGCACGGTTATATGAACATGAGTTCTGCTTGTAACCATTCATTGCAGTTGTTGTCCAACCTTCGATTGTACCAGCATCCTTTGAACCACGAGCAGGGTCGAAGTTGTTGTTTACAATGAAGTCTGTCATATCAATAGTGTCCTTAACAGCCTCATTACCATCACCCATGTACCAGAGTTCCCATTCACCAACTACTTCGTAGTCGTTAGGGAAGATGTCCTTCTTAGAAAGACCAATAGTTACTGTTCCATCTTCAGGAACCTCAAAACGAAGTTCGTTGAGATAGTAGCCTGCGTTGAAGAATGCTACTGTAGGACCTGTGCCGTCAGGAGCAATCTTACCATTTGAAAGTGTGTAAGTGTTACCGCAACCTTCTGGAACTTCTGCAGGTTCAACAGCACCTTCTGTAAGGTTCATTACAGGAGTTGTGAACTTATTTGCAGAAGTCTGAGCGTAGAGAGTTGTGAGGTGAGTCTCTTCGCCATTTGCGATGTGAGCCTCTTCATCGTTCCAGTAACCAGCACGATAATATGTGTGGACTGTCACCTTATACTTACCCTTTGGAAGACCAGAGATAGTCTGGTTGAGTTCGAATGCAGCACGGTTGTAAGAGCAAGAATACTGCTTGTAACCGTTCATTGCTGTAGTTGTCCAACCTTCGATTGTACCTGCATCCTTTGAACCACGAGCAGGATCGAAGTTATTGTTAACGATAGCCGAAGTGAAGTTTACAGGATTGTCTTCTGATGCGTTAATCTTACCCATCTTAACGGATACTGTAGCAGCACTAACCTCTGCGATAGCAGCATCAGCCTCTTCATTGTTGTAAGACTTAGCATCATAAGCAGCCTTAGTGTCATCATATACACCCTGAGCCATTGCAACTGTTGCTGCATCAGCCTTTGTGTTGTTTTCAATAGCGTCCTTGAGCGAAGCGAGTGAAGTAGCAAGTTCTGCATAGAGAGCAGTACCCTTCTTCACTGCATCCATTGCAACATTCATTGCAAGCAAAGCATCGTAAGAAGCATCTGTTGGGTCGAGTGCATCGATAGCAGCTGAGAGTGCATTGATTTCCTTCTGACCTGCGCAGTTGTCAAGCATTTCCTTTGCAACAGGAAGCTGACTCTCTGCCAAGCTTGTAACGATTTCTTCGTCTGTACCGCAATAATAGAGCTTAAGACCAGACCAGCATACCCAACTGTCTTCATAACGAACATCGTTGCGGATACCAATCTTGAGAGTACCATCTGTTACGACAGCATAAAGCTGTATAGCATAAGCACCAGTCTGGAATGCTTCTGAAGCAGATGTTACAGAATTAGGAACATAACCGATACCATCACGATAAGAGTATTCGCCCAAAGTCTCTTCTGGCACACTTTCTACTGCATAAGTCTCGATAGGAGCAATCTTTGCCTCGAAGTCGTTCATGTAAACAAATCCATGCTGAGCTTCAGGAGCAGAAGAATACTCAGGTTTATCGTAACCTGCATTACGGTCAAAGGCGCTTATTTCAAGTTTATAGATACCGTTTGGAATACCAACAAGTGTCTGGTTAACATCGAATGCGATATTGAAGCCTTCTGCAACCTTTGCACCATCAGGACCTGCGTTGAATGTGCAGAGACCCTTAGACCAACCTTCATCAGTAGTGAAGTCTGGATTCTTAACGAGGTCAGTACACTCTTCGTTTACGATGATAACAGAAGCCTTAGCGTCGCTGAGGATGCGGTCGAGGTATGCTGTTTCTGCAATCACTTGCTCTGCATTGAGAAGACCGTTATTGATGATGAACTGAGCTGTACCATTGCCATTGTATTCACCAGCTACAGGCTCTTCCTCACCACTGATATAGTCTGAGAGGAGGTCGATAGCCTCACCATCTGTAGCATTAGCATCCAACCATTCACCAGCCTCTTCAAGCTTCATTATGAACGACTCATAAGCCTGAATACTTGGAGCGAGTGCAGCACATGCAGCATCAAAGGCATCAATAGCCTTTGCCATCTCAGAAGGGTCTGTTGCATTTTCAAGAGTAGTCTTAGCTTCGATATAAGCATTTATGAGTGCCTTTTCGCAGATGACATCCTCGCTATACTCTGGTGAGTTAGCAAATACAAGGTCCTTGACAAGCTTATATGCTTCTGCTGAAGTACCAAGGTACTCAAGCTTAACATTGTCAAGACCTACCCAGTTCATCTTGTTTGGTTCAACCTGAAGACCATACTCAAGGTCCTGAGTGTTCTCAAGGAATGTATATGTCTGGTATGACTCATCAATGTTGATGCTTGTACCTGTAACAGGAGTGAAGCCCTTACCAACAAAGAGGTTTACACCAGTACCATTGTTAGAGAATGCGAGAGCAGAGATACGATAAACACCTGCAGGAACAGACTTTGCTGTAGCGTAAATCTTACCACCTACAGTGAAGTTTCCACCGTTCCAGTTCTCGTAGTGAATACCTGTAACTGCATAATCAGCAGCATTGTTGCCATTGTCAGCACCCTTGTTCTGAGCACTTGTTGTAGAAGTCCAAGCACTTGCGTTCTTATCTTCAAAGTCGAAGTAAGCAACAGTATAAGGGTTGTCGAGAGTTGCGTTTGCAAATCCAGCGTTCTTCACCTTGTCTGCAAGAGCAGTTCTTGCAGCCTCAAGCTGTTCAACAGTAGAAGATGTGTTAGCATAAACTGCCTGAGCAGCAGATGCATCAACGCCTGCAGCCTTAGCTTCTTCGATAACAGCACCGAGAGCCATAGCAGCATTGTACTGAATTGTAGCAGCCACGAATGCTTCATAGTTGGCTGGAGTTACGAAGTACCAGATGAGCTGGCACTGATCCATAGTGTAGCCATCTGGATTCTCTGGATCGCATACATATACGCGAGTGTCCTTCTTAGTAGTGTTGATACCGAGGTAAGCTCCCGCATAGTCAGCAGGCTTGAACTCTGCATTCTCAGGAGAGAGACCAATCTTGTAAGTTCCATCGCCCTGAGCTTCAAATGTGTACTGATTGTTTGCCTTACCTTCCTTTGTATTGTCCACATAGATAGCGTCGGCAGCATCCATGAACATGTAGCCCACCTGATTTGCCATCCATCCAGCGAGGACATAATTAGAAATGTAATACGAACCATCAGCTGTACCACTTTCGATGTACACCTTATGACCAAGTGTAGCACTTACGCTGGCACGAGTACCATAGTCGTTGGATCCTAAGAGGAAGCCACCAGCATCCTTGTTGAAGAGATAGCATTCTTCACCCACTGCGAGAGGAGTGCTTGCTGGATTAGCAGGCTTAGTCCACTGAGCAAAGGATGAAACGCACATCAGCAACGATGCAAAAAGTAATGTTACTTTGCTTTTCATAAATGTTTGGATTAAAGTTATTAAATAAAAATATATTGCAAAGATAATGCAAATAAATGAATTGTTATATTTAGAAAGTATTAAAATTATGAAACGAGACATAAAAAAGGTGGCAAACCTTGCGATTTGCCACCTTAATATTATATAAGGAGATTAACTTACTTAACGAAAATCTTCTTAACCGAGCCATTTGACATCTTAACGATGTTGAGACCCTTCTGAACATTAGTAATGCGAGCACCAGAGATTGTGTAGATGCTGTTTGCCTTAGCGTTGAGGTTGCCTGCTACAGCGTTGATAGATGTTGTATCAGCACCCTTACAGATGAGGTTGAAGTTATCAGCTGCAAGCCAGTTACCATTTGTACTCTCAACCATAACACCAATAGCGATAGTAGATTCTTCTGTGAGAACGAATGCTACTTCAAAACGACCTGGAGTTTCTGAGTCAGCGTTAACTGCTGTGCGGTTTTCACCAGCGAAGAGGTACATACCTGTTACTTCCTGATTGTTTGCCTGATCCTTAGCGATTACATCAGCAGAGAGAACGTATGAGCCTGCAGGAAGAGTGATTTCCTGTGAGATAGAACCATCTGCAAGTGTCTTAACACTTGATGAAGAACTGCTAATCCATGCCTCCATAAACTGGTTGATTACATCACCGTAAACCTGGTTGTTCTGATAACCGTGGTTACCTGCTGTGAATGTATCTGTCCAACCAGAGATGTTACCTGTATCCATACGTGGGTTAACGATGTAGAGGTCTGTGATGTCGGCTGGTTCATCTTCTGTTGCAGCACCGAAGATAATCGACTTTTCAGCAGCCTTCATCTTCTCTATGAGAGCAAGAACCTCTTCTGTTGTGAGTGATGTGTAGTTTGAAATCTGACCTTCGATTTCGTTGTATGCAGACTGGTCTGCACTTGGATAAGTCTCACAGATTGCAGCGAGTGCATCTGCCTCAACAACGAATGCATCTACAGCTTCCTTGTTTGCCTTAGCTGCTGCGAGTGTCTTTTCAACCAAGACAAGTGCATCGAACATCTCGTCGCCATCAGCTGCTTCATTACCCTTAGCTATAGCGGCATCAATAGCTGTCATAACTGGTTCAGTCAAGCTGCCAGCATTTTCCTCTTCGAACTGAGTAAGCTGTTCTACTAATGAAGGGAGGACTTCCATAAGAACTGATTCATCCTTACCTACGTATGTGAGACGGAAGTTATCCCAGAGTGTCCAACGACCAGCAATGCTACCGTTTGTAGATTTGATACCAACCTTGAGTGTACCATCTGTTACCACACCATAAACTACGTTTTCATAACCACCCAATGAGAATGCTCTTGAAGCTGAGTTCATGCCGTTTGGACAGTAGATACCATCTGCAACTGCTGTACAGTTATCTTCGAAGTTTTCAGTATATGTCTCAGAACCGATATTCTTTACTGCCTTCTCTGAACCGTTTGCATAGATGAATGCAAGAATCTCGTCTGTGTTAGGATCTGCGATATAGTTATCATACGAAACCTTAGTATCACCTGTTGGACGATAGAATGCCTGAACCTTGAGTTCATAAACACCATTAGGTACATTTGCAATTACCTGATAGAAGTCGAAGTTGTCGTTCCACTTCTCTACGTTTGGATTTGAACCAAGACCACCGTATGCTACATCAGCAAGATTAGTGTCGTAGCTCCAACCTTCGCTGCGCTTGTTGAAGTTTGGATTAACGATGAGGTTTGTACAATCCATACCTGCTGCAAGACAGTTTGTCTTGACTACTTCCATCAAGTTAGAGAGTTTTTCGCACTCAGCAATCATCTCTTCTGTAGTCAATGCACGATTGTAGCGGATTTCTTCAGCTACTTCTGAGAGATAGTCGTAAAGTTCGTCTGCCTCATCACCTGCATAACCTGCAGTCTGAAGATCTTCTGCTTCGCCACAAAGCTCGCTAAACTTAGCGTAAGCAGCCGCATTAGCCTTGAGAGCATCTGCTGCCTCATTAAACTTTTCGTTGAATGCAAGAATCTCTTCTACAGAAGCAAATGAAGAAGGGTCAGTATTGAGAATCTCATTGTAAGCAGCAAGTGCTTCTGCCTGAATAAATGCATCGTCATCGTAGTGAGGAGCATTCTGCATGTTTATCTTAGCCCAGTAAGCGTAAGAAGGTACAGAGTTACCGAGGTAGAGAAGCTTAGCATCATCGATACCAATCCAGTTCTGCTTAGCCTTAGGGAGGTTAAGACCAACTTCAAGGTTGCCGTCCTCTACTCGTGTGAATACTGTATAAGGAGTCATGTTGTCACCTGTAGTAACCTCTACAGAGTCGTTACCAGCATAAACATAACATCCATCACCACCATTTGTAGCTACTGAAAGGAAGAACTGATATACACCATTTGGAAGACCAGTTATAGGCACATACATCTTACCAGTGAATGAACTTGGGTGCCAAGCCTCAAGGAATGTAGTGCTATCGCCCATCTTGCCTGGAGTACCTGAAGTCTGGTAGTTCTGAGCTGAGTGAGTGCGCTGCCATACGCCTGAACCCTGATTGAGTTCGAAGTCACCATCAGGAATGAATGTGCTTGTAAGGTCCTGAGGATTGTCTGGAGTAGCTGCACCTTCCTTATACTCATTGATGAGCTGCTGAAGTGCATTAGTTGCAGCAACAAGTTCATCCTTTGTTGATGATGTATTGTTATAGACCTTCTCAGCCTCGTCTGTTGCGATACCGTAAGTCTGTGTCTCCGCTATCTTGTCAGAAAGAGCCATTGCAGCAGCATATACTTCATGCTTCTCCATATATGCATTGTAGGCATTCATAGATACAATCCACCACTTAACCTGAATCTCGTCAGCACCGATTTCTTTAGGATCAAGAAGCCAGAGTACAGTATGATTGTCGGTTGTGAGGTCAACACCGAGAATGTAGTCTGTCAAACCGCTTGACATACTTGCAATAGTATAAGAGCCATCGCCCTGAGGAGTGAAGCTCCAGAAGCGTAAGCCCATATCGTTTTCGGCGCAATCTACATAGATGTCATCGTAGTTCTTTGCACGCAAATAGTACATTGCGCCCTTGTCCTCTACCGAGTCCTTGATGGCAACGTATCCTTCTTCTTCAAGAAGTACACACTTGTAACCATGAGAAGCATCTACAGATGCACGTGTTCCCCAAGAGTTTGCTCCACGGAAGAATGCCTTCGCCTCAACATTATAAAGATAGACTGTATCGCCATAGGCAATATCCATCTTTTCTGGCTCTGGACATGTCCACTGTGCAAATGCAGCAACGCTCATAAGCACAGAAGCAAGAAAAAGTAATGTTTTCTTCATAATAAAGTTATTAATTAGATTAGTTAAACAATAAAAATGCACCGCAAAGATAATACAAAAAGAGAAAACATGAATATATCTTCATGACAAAAAAGCGAAAAGTGACTAAAAATAACATAAAAAAGGTGGCAAACCTTGCGATTTGCCACCTTTTTTATAAAATAGAAGAATTATCTTACTTTACGAAAATCTTCTTAACTGAACCGTTAGACATCTTAACGATGTTAAGACCCTTCTGAACCTTAGCGATGCGAGCACCTGAAACAGTGTAGATGCCGTTAGCCTTAGCGTTGAGGTTGCTTACGATTTCGTTGATAGCTGTAATATCAGTGCCAAGACACATGAGAGTGAAGTTATCAGCTGCAAGCCAGTTACCATTTGTGCCTTCAACTGCGAGACCGATAGTGATTGTAGTCTCTTCACCGAGAGCGAATGGAATTTCGTAGCGACCTGGAGTTTCTGAATCAGCGTTAACTGCTACACGCTCATCACCTACGAAGAGGTACATACCAGTTACTTCTTCACCGTTAGCCTGATCCTTAGCGATTACGTCTGCAGCGAGAACGTAGTTACCAGCAGGGAGAGTGATCTCCTGTGAGATAGTACCGTCAGCAAGAGTATTTGGAGTTGCTACCCATGCTTCCATGAACTGGTTGATTACATCACCGTAAACCTGGTTGTTCTGATAACCGTGGTTACCATTTGTGAATGTATCTGTCCAACCAGTGATGCTACCATCGTCCATACGTGCGTTAACGATGTAGAGGTCTGTGATGTCAGCAGGTTCTTCTGGAGATGCAGCGCTGAAGATGATAGCCTTTTCAGCAGCCTTCATCTTTTCTACGAGAGCAAGAACTTCTTCAGTCTGGAGTGAAGTGTAGTTAGCCAATTCGTCAGCGATTTCGTTGTATGGAGTCTGGTCAGCGTTTGGATAAGTTTCCAAAATGTTGCTGAGAGCTTCGCTTTCATTTGAGAATGCTACAACAGCTTCCTTGTTAGCCTGAGCAGCTACGAGAGCAGCGTTAACAGCCTCAAGTGCTTTAAACATTTCGTCAGCATCGCTTGCTTCGTTACCCTTAGCGATAGCGTTGTCAATGTCTGTCATTACAGGTACAGTCAAGTTGTCTGTATTTTCCTCTTCGAACTGAGCAAGCTGTTCAACGTATGAAGGGAGGATAGACTGGAGAGCTTCGAAGTTCTTGCCCATGAATGTGAGCTTGAAGTTACCCCAGAGTGCCCAAACGTGAGTAGAAACGCGGTTGCGAACACCTACTGTCAACTTACCACCTTCGCAAAGACCGTAAGCAACAGCCTGGTAACGACCTGCTGAGAATGCTACAGAAGCACCTTCCATACCGTTAGGAACATAACCACCATCAACCAAAGAGTCTGTGTTGTCAGCAGGAGACTGACGCTTACATGGGTTACCATCCTTATCCTGGAAGATAGGGTTAGTAGTCCAAGCACCAGCAGAACCATTAGAAAGGTATGCATTGAAACCATCGATTGCATCAGCTTCAGCGATTGGAGCGCCATTAAGGTTCTGGAGCTTAGATGCGAAGTTGTTGATGTAAACTTCAGCAGGAACTTCTGAGTCAACACCATCGTCGAGACGGCAGAAACCGTTCAAGCTAATAGCGTAGATACCGTCAGGAGCAGATACCTCCTGTGAGATATCGAAGAGACTGTGCCATGATTCACATACAGGAACATTGAGGAGACCACCTGTCCAAGCGAAGTTAGTTGGGTTAACATTTACTGTCCAACCTGTGCTGTTACCTGCAGAGAAGTTAGGGTTAGTAAGGAGGTTTGTACAGTCCTTACCTTCGTAGAGAGACTCAGCGATAGCTTCCTTGAAGAGGTCCTCGATACGAGTCGTTTCTTCTTTAATCTGCTCATCTGTCAACTCATGGTTGATGATGATGTAGTCAGCAGAACCACATGGATTAACCTCGTCTGGTTCTTCCTCTGTACCTTCCATGATGTAGTCAGCTACGATATCGCTCTTTTCACCGAAGAGTTCGTTGTTTGCGAAGTAGTCACGGATTTCATCAATCTTAGCGATGTAAGTGTTGTAAGCCTTCTGTGAAGCTTCGAGAGCTGTCTTAGCTGTGCTGATAGCAGTAACTGCTTCCTTGATTTCTTCAGCAGTCTGAGCACTGTTGAACTTTTCAACAGCTTCGTTGTAAGCTTCGATTACTGCAACACTTGCATTTGTACCCTCGAATGGTTCGTAAACCTTGTCACCCTTAGTAAGAAGGAGAGCGTTAGCCTCTACATCTTCGTT
Source organism: uncultured Prevotellaceae bacterium (assembly GCA_937893145.1). GTDB lineage: Bacteria > Bacteroidota > Bacteroidia > Bacteroidales > Bacteroidaceae > Minthosoma. Next base: position 9,090 of record CALBJW010000210.1, read on the forward strand.
ACCATAGTACTTGAGTGAAGTTTCCTTGAATGCCATCCAGTTGAATGTAGGGTCCTTGATGTCGAAACCGAATTCAACGTCAGCAGCTTCCTTCAAGATAGCGATGATCTGGAAACCGCCATCCTTCCAAAGTACGCACTTTGAACCAGACTTGTACATGCTAACCTGCTCGTCGAGTGTAACTCTCTCGTCACCGAAGTACATTGTACAACCTGTAAGAGCTTCCTGATCACCCTTTTCGTTGTAGAGACGTACGTTAGCAGAGAACTTGTAAAGACCAGGAGCAGCACCTGCAAGAACCTGGAAGATCTTCTGGTCAGAGAGAAGTGAACCGTTAGCAACCCAGTCCTCACAGAATGGAGTGATCATGTCTGTACCGTCACCACCGTTGTTAGCCTCTGTTGACCAAGTGTTAGTGTGCCATGTACCAACTTCACCCTCACCAGTGAATACACGCTGCCATGGACCTACGTCTGAACCATCACCAATTGTAGAAGTGAAGTCGATTGGAGTGTCGAATGTAGCCTGAGTAGCGAGGTAAGAGTTGATGATTTCCTGAATCTGATTCTTAGCAGCAGTAAGTTCATCAGCTGTAGAAGCTGCGTTCTTATAAACTGCGATAGGAGCAGAGAAATCAAGGCTGTATGACTTCTGTGCAGCATCAAGAGCCTGAGAGAATGCAATAGCAGCATCTGCTACTGCAACAGCAGCATTAAGTTCTTCAATTGTAGAAGAAGTGTTGTTGTAAACTGCCTTGAGAACAGAAGTGTCATAGCTTGCGTCCTGAGCCAAAACTCTTGAGATAGCGCCATCAAGAGCAAGAGCAGCAAGATAAACTTCTACCTGTGGCTTAAGAGCTTCATACTCTGCCTGGTCGATGAAGTACCATTCGTTGTAGAACTTACCAGTGATACTTGGTACAACTTCATCGTTCAAGTCATACTGATCGAGAGGATCGTTGATGTAAACACGAGTGTTACCCTTCAAACCTCTATAGATTTCGGCAACACCAAGTGTACCTTCATAAAGAGTGTTTGAGATAGCGTACGAACCATTGGCATTCTTAGAAAGCTGCCAAGAGTCAGTACCTGGATAGTCTTTGTTAGTATCAGCATTTGGTGCATCAACCCACATTGCATCGTAGTTGTTACAAGAAACATAGAGCCAGTTTCCCTTTACAGATGGGTAACAACCAAAATTGTAGTTTTCGCCATCATAGACAGTGAAACGGATTGGATCTGCAGATGTACCAACAGAAGCACGAGTGTTCCAGTCGTTACCACCGCAGAAGAAACCACCAGCTTCCTTATTGTAAAGGAACTGTTCAGTGCCGTCTGTAGCTACTTCCTGATAAGTTGTTGGAGTAGGAGCAGTCCACTGTGCGAACGATGCTGCAGAAACCAACATAGAAGCGAGAAGAAGTAAAGATTTCTTCATAATCACGGTTAAAATTTGAGATTAGTTAATAAAAAAATTATTTAGTATAAAATATACTTCACCGACAATAGATTACTTATAAGTGTTGCAAATTACATAAAAATACTTGATATGACAAAATTTTTTTTTCGTTTTCTTTCGTTTAAGCCTCTTTTTTAACTAAACGATGATGAAATATCAACAAAATACCACTTAAAAGCACTATAATCACATTTTTTCGCAACATAAAACAAAAGAAATGAACTCGTAGATAAAAAGGCAAGAGAGGCAAGACTCCTCTGTGTGGTCCTGCCTCTCTATATTATATATAAGGTGTAGTCCGAGCAACAGCAACGGAAGCCTTCGCCTTACACTGTCATGATTTCCTTGTTCTTAGCTTCGAGCATAGCCTCAATCTGCTTGATGTACTTGTCATGAATCTTTTGAACCTTCTCTTCAGAATCCTTCTCTACATCCTCTGGCACACCCTGCTTGACTGACTTCTTGAGTTTGTCGATAGCATCGCGACGAGCATTGCGAACTGAAACCTTTGCGTTCTCAGCTTCCTTCGAACACTGCTTAGTGAGGTCCTTACGACGTTCCTCAGTGAGAGGTGGAATGCCGAGGCGAATGATTTCACCGTTGTTCTCAGGCATGATACCTACTGAAGAGTCGATGATTGCCTTTTCGATTGGCTTGAACATGCTCTTGTCCCAAGGCTTGATAGCGATAGTGCGAGCATCTGGAGTTGTGATACTACTTACATTGCTAAGTGGCATCATGCTTCCGTACGACTCTACGCGTACATCATCAAGGATGTGAACATTAGCACGACCAGCACGAATGCGAGAGAGAGTTTCTTCGAGGTGCATAGAAGCCATTTCCATAGCTTCTTCAGCCTCACTAATATATACTTTTACATCTACTTCCATATTAGACCCACCCCCTACAGACCCACCCCCTGCCCCTCCCTAAATGGAGGGGAGTAGAATGTATCTGCTAATTGTTTTTTCCCGGAGGGTGATAGGGTTTTTACATTGTTATTATTACTTTGTCTATAATCTTCATTCCTTAAAAGACCAAGCTTGTCCCAGTATCTATTCCCCTCCCTTTTAATGGGAGGGGCCAGGGGAGGGTCTTTAAAGAATTGTACAACCTTCGCAAGGCTTCAACTGCTTGAAGAAGTCGTTGCCCTTGTCGTCAACGAGGATGAATGCAGGGAAGTCCTCAACATCAATCTTCCAAACTGCCTCCATACCGAGTTCTGGGTATTCAACACATTCGATTGACTTGATTGAGCTCTGAGAAAGAACTGCAGCAACACCACCGATAGTACCGAGGTAGAAACCACCATACTTCTGACAAGCATCAGTAACGCACTGTGCACGGTTACCCTTAGCAATCATCACGAGTGAACCACCGTTTGCCTGGAACTCATCTACGTATGGATCCATACGACCTGCAGTAGTTGGGCCCATCGAACCACATGGATAGCCCTCTGGAGTCTTAGCAGGACCAGCATAGAGCACTGGATAGTCCTTGAAGTACTGTGGCATACCCTCACCTGCATCAAGGCGAGCCTTAATCTTTGCGTGAGCGATGTCACGAGCCACGATGATTGTACCCTTGAGGTTTACACGAGTAGAAACTGGGTACTTGCTGAGTTCCTTGCGAACTGCATCGATGCCCTGGTTGAGGTCAATCTCAACACCCTTAGCACCTTCGCCTGGCTGACGGAGCTCTTCTGGGATGAGTTCTGATGGGTTGCTGTCCATCTTTTCAATCCAGATACCATCCTTATTAATCTTACACTTGATGTTACGGTCAGCAGAACAGCTAACACCCATACCTACAGGGAGGGATGCGCCGTGGCGTGGAAGACGGATTACGCGAACATCGTGTGCAAGGTACTTACCACCGAACTGAGCACCAAGACCAATGCGATAAACTTCCTTGAGGAGCTTCTCTTCGAGGTCGAGGTCACGGAATGCACGACCTGTCTCATCACCTGTTGTTGGAAGGTTGTCATAGTACTTGATAGAACCGAGCTTCACTGTGAGGAGGTTCTTCTCTGCTGATGTACCACCGATAACCACGCAGATGTGGTATGGAGGACAAGCTGCAGTACCGAAGTGCTTGATTTCCTCAACGAGCCAAGGGAGGAGAGTGTTCTCATTCTGGATGAGAGCTTTTGTCATTGGGTAGAAGTAAGTCTTGTTGGCAGAACCACCACCCTTTGCAACCATGACAAACTTATATTCTGCGCCTTCAGTAGCCTCGATGTCAATCTGTGCTGGGAGGTTACACTTTGTGTTCACCTCATCGTACATGTTGAGTGGAGCATTCTGAGAGTAGCGGAGGTTGTCCTGAGTATAAGTATTGTAAACACCAAGGCTAAGAGCCTCTTCGTCTTCGAAGCCAGTCCAAATCTGCTGGCCCTTCTCGCCGTGGATGATAGCAGTACCTGTATCCTGGCAGAATGGGAGGATGCCCTTTGCAGCAGTATCTGCATTGCGGAGGAACTGGAGTGCTACATACTTATCGTTTTCCGAAGCCTCTGGGTCGCTGAGAATCTTAGCCACCTGAAGGTTGTGTTCACGACGGAGCATGAACTCAACATCATGGAAAGCCTGCTGAGCGAGCAATGTGAGTGCTTCCTTCGAAACCTTGACGATTTCCTTACCTTCAAACTCACTTACTGTAACGCCTTCTTTTGTAAGGAGGCGATACTCTGTATCATCCTTGCCCACCTGGAACATAGGAGCATACTTGAATTCTGGTGCTTGAGCCATAATATTCTTAGATTTATTAATGTTTTGTTAATTTGTTTTGCGCAAAGATAATTGTTTTTTTTCAAAAATAAGGAACAGAAACGAAAAAGTTTCTATCCCTTATTAAATTATTTAATAAAATTGGTGTGATTAGTTGTATATTCTCACATTTGTTCCATCATACATTACACGGTAGCGGTACAAACCACGAGGGGAAAGGTGGATTGAGTTCTCTGGTACAGATGATATGACACCGTAGTTATTGAGGTCGTAAGTCAAACCGCACTTAGCGCATTTCACTATCCCCGCATCACCCTTCGTGAGTCGTCTGTCGGCTCTATCGCAGTTAGGACAAGCGAGGTCGAATGCCATGTATTCGCCGTAGTAGTTCACTCCTACTATCAATCCTCCGAGACCGAAACCGAAGTACTGCATGGTCTTGTCCATTGCGTACTGTCTCGAACCTGCACTGTTAGTCATCTCGATGACCGAAACACCATTTGCCGTGCGCTGGCGAATGGTGACAAACTCACCAAAACTACCCATCGTGTTGAACAACTCAATGTATGTCGGCACATAGAAGAAACAGTTCACGTAGTTCTTCTTGCTATACATCTGCGTCGCCTCATCCTTCGAACAACTTGTTGCAAGGATTAACGAAGAGATTATAGCAATCAGTGTGAATATATGCGGAAAACGATTTCTCATACTACTCACCAGTCTTCAGGAGGGCAGCCACGGCAGTTTCCATCTTGTCGAACTTGAAGCCTGCTACGGCATCGTCCATGAGGGCTTGAATCTTGTCGTTGCAGAGATTGCCGATAGAACCCTCGTGGGTGTGGTGAATATCCTTGTTAGGAGTGAAGTTGCCAGCCTCGATGTCGAGTCCCACCTTCTTGTACGCATCACGGAAAGGCATTCCGTTGGCAGCAAGTTGGTTCACTTCCTCTACCGAGAACATAGGGTCGTAGATTGGATTGTCGAGGATATTCTCGTTCACCTTCATCTTGTTGATGATGTAAGCAGCCATCTGCAGACAGTCCTTGAGGTCGTCAAATGCAGGAAGGAACACCTCCTTTATAATCTGAAGGTCACGGAAATAGCCCACAGGAAGGTTGTTCATTATCATTGTCACAGTGACTGGGAGCGACTGAATCTTGTTGCACTTAGCACGAGTAAGCTCGAACACATCAGGGTTCTTCTTGTGAGGCATGATGCTCGAACCTGTTGTACAGTCGGCAGGAAGTTTCACGAAGTTGAAGTTCTGCGAATTGAACATACAAGCGTCGAACGCCAACTTAGCCAACGTGCCAGCGATGCTCGCCATCGAGAATGCCACATTGCGTTCTGTCTTGCCTCGTCCCATCTGAGCATACACCACATTGTAGTCCATCGAGTCGAAACCGAGGAGGTCGGTTGTCATCTGACGGTTGAGAGGGAACGAAGAACCATATCCTGCTGCCGAACCGAGAGGATTACGGTTTGTAATCTTCCATGCTGCCTGAAGGTATTGCATATCATCGACAAGACCTTCTGCATACGCACCAAACCAAAGTCCGAAACTGCTTGGCATAGCCACCTGAAGGTGAGTATATCCAGGCATGAGTACATTCTTATATCGGTTTGACTGCTCGATAAGTTCGTCGAAGAGGTTCTTCACGAGTCCTGCGAGTTCCTTAATCTGGTCACGAATGAAGAGTTTGAGGTCCACAAGCACCTGGTCGTTGCGTGAACGACCACTGTGAATCTTCTTACCCACATCACCAAGTTTGCGAGTGAGCATCATCTCCACCTGCGAGTGAACATCCTCCACTCCCTCTTCGATGACGAACTCTCCACGCTCAGCCTGTTCATAAATAGCCTTGAGTTCCTTCAAAAGCACCTTCAGTTCATCTTCCTCAAGGAGGTTGATAGACTGAAGCATTGTGATGTGTGCCATAGAACCAAGCACATCATATTTAGCAAGATAGAGGTCCATCTCGCGGTCACGACCCACGGTGAACTTCTCTATCTCTTCTGTCATTGCGACATTTTTAGTCCAAAGTTTATCTGCCATAGAGACCCACCCCCTGCAGACCCACCCCCTGCCCCTCCCTAAATGGAGGGGAGTAGAATGTATCTGCTTATATCAATCCCTGAGGGCGATTGGATTTTATGTGATTATAAAAAAAGATTGTAAGACCCAAGCTTGTCCCAGTATCTATTCCCCTCCCTTTTAATGGGAGGGGCCAGGGGAGGGTCTTTTAATAAGGAATCATAGCAAGCATATCCGCGAACTTATCTATTCCATTCTCCAACTTGTTTCCAATCATGCTCTTGAGGATGAATGGGATGTCGGCATCGATGGTAAGACGCATCTTGCTTGTGCATGTTGATGTTGGGAGGACCTGAATCCAGAGGTTGAACTTCACAGGCGACTGTGCTGAAGCGAACTTGATGCACTTGTTCTCTTCGCGGTCGATGATTTCCACACCAACCTTGCCAACCATAGCAAACTCACCACTCATGGTGTCACGAGTGAATTCGAGTTTCTCCACAGCATCCTTTATCTGCTCAATCTTGTCCTCAGGAACCTTGCCGCTTGCCACCATCGCCTCCTGCACCATAGGGTCGTTGAAACGCTCCTTGATGATAGCGAGATTATTGAGGTCCGACAGCTTTGCGTACACATTCTCAACCGGATAGTTGAGCTGCTTTATCTGACTTTCGTATTTTGCCATAAGAGACTCACCCCCTACAGACCCACCCCCTGCCCCTCCCATTAAGAGGGAGGGGAGCAGTTACTAACATAAAGGTGGTATTGCTTCCCAGAGGTGATATTTTTTACATTGTTATATTCTTTACTTATATCCTAAAGACCTACGCTTGTCCCAGTATCTATTCCCCTCCCTTCTAATGGGAGGGGCCAGGGGAGGGTCTTCTTTACTGCTTCCAAGTCGAAGGACTCTTTCTCCACTCCTTGAGGACTTCAATGTCATCCTTGCTGATGTAACCGATTTCAGCAGCGATTTCTGTTGTCACATCGTAGTTACAGATAGTGACGAGCTTGAGGTCTGCCTCCTTGAATGCCTCTTCAGCAACAGGGAAACCGTATGTATATGATGCTACCATACCTACAACCTCATAACCAGCCTTGCGAAGAGCATCAACTGCCTTGAGCGACGAACCACCTGTAGAGATGAGGTCCTCAACAACAACCACTTTCGAACCCTCTGGGATAGTACCCTCAATCTGGTTGCCCATACCGTGATCCTTTGGCTTTGGACGAACATAGCAGTATGGCATAGCGAGTTCTTCTGCCACGAGAGCACCCTGAGCGATGGCACCAGTAGCAACACCTGCAACTGCGTTTGCCTCTGGGAATTCAGTCTGTATGAGACGAACGAGTTCACGCTTCACGAGCGAACGAATCTCAGGATATGCAAGAGTCTTGCGGTTGTCTGTATAGATAGGTGAACGCCATCCACTTGCCCATGTAAATGGATCGTTTGGTTGCAACTTGATTGCCTTAATGCCGAGCAACTTCTCAGCAAAGAGTTGTTGGATTGTCTTCATATTATGATTGTTTTATTTGATTATTTGCCTTTTAATTGCTGCAAAGGTACAAATAATTATGAATTATGAATTAAGAATTATGAATTAATTAGTATCTTTGCACACAAATTAATAAATAAGAACAATAATGGAACAGAAAAATTTCAAAAGAACAACTGTAACAGCAGCTCTTCCATACGCTAACGGACCAGTTCACATTGGTCATCTCGCTGGTGTATATGTTCCTGCCGACATCTATGTTCGCTACCTTCGCTTGAAGGGCCGCGAATGTATCTTCATCGGTGGTTCGGACGAGCACGGTGTACCTGTAACTATCCGTGCCAAGAAGGAGGGCATCACTGTTCAGGATGTTGTGGACCGTTACCACGGCATCATCAAGAAGTCGTTCGAGGACTTCGGCATTTCATTCGATATCTATAGTCGTACAACAAGTGATGTTCACCATAAGTTTGCATCCGACTTCTTCCGCAAACTCTACGACGACGGCAAACTCGTTGAGAAGGTTGAGGAGCAGTACTGTGATGCTGTGACTGGAGAATTCCTCACAGACCGCAACATCGTAGGTACATGTCCTCGTTGTGGTGCTGAGGG
>CALBJW010000211.1 GCA_937893145.1 uncultured Prevotellaceae bacterium
GTCGTGAAATCGTAGAAGCATACATCAAGCGTCTCAACGACCTTGAGAACCTCGCATCAAGCTATCCAGGAGTAACAAAGACATACGCCATCCAGGCAGGTCGCGAACTCCGTGTCATCGTAGGTGCCGACAAGATTGACGACAAGCAGACCGAAATCCTCTCTGCCGACATCGCCAAGAAGATTCAGGACGAGATGACCTACCCAGGACAGGTCAAGATCACCGTCATCCGCGAAACTCGCGCAGTAGCATTTGCAAAGTAATAAGAACAATTAAGGCAAGACTTGAATGTCTTGCCTTAATTGTTTTAAAGACGTAATGACGTAACTACGTAATCACGTAACCACGACATCAGCCTAATCACGTAATACCGTAATCACGTAATCACGACTTCTCCCAAACCACGTAACCACGACTCAAGAAAATCCCCCTCCTAACAGCTCCTTGTTCCCATACAATGCGGATAATCGCTGCAGCTCCAGACCTCGTGTCCCGAATTTATGCCTTTCTTCGCCACACGCTTTATCATTGGTTTTCCGCATTTAGGACATTGCGGAGCCCCCTGTTCCACATTCTTCTGGGTTCGTGCAGCGAGTCGTTCAGCCGTAAGCGTTTCGGTGAAACCTCCTTGCAAACGGAAACAATCCAGCTGCTCTTCCATCTGGCGAACAAGCATCATCATTAGCCTCTGACATAGAATGAGAAGACAGTTGGCAACTATAATCGAGTCGTCCGACTTGAGCCATTCGTCAAATTTCTGCTTCTGTCGTAGAATGTGCAAAGCACTCTCATGTTGTACATCGCTTGAAAAAGTTGCCCTATCTATCTGTATGTACGAAATCTGTCTGTGAACATCAGTTTGGTTTGACCACGGTGCTTGAGAATACTGAAGAATCCATGTTGTGTAGTCACCCGCCAGTTCTGCAATGCTGGCACGAGCCACATCCGTAAGTTTCATCTCCGTCTCACGAGAAGTGAAATGTCGGGAATTACCTTCAGCGATATTTGCTTGTCCCGACCGTGCAGCCTGTGTCATCTGGTCGTACCATCGTCCACAAGGGTCATTGTCTCGTGAGAGGAACCGATTACAGAAGTCGAGCGTTCCCAGTTGTATGATATTTGCCAACACCCAAGTGTTAAGCCAGTAGTAGGATGATTCCTTGATGTGATACTTATTTTCGTCTTCCATTGTAGTTATAGGTTTGAGTGCAAAGGTAATAGTTTAATTTGACTTAATAGTAATGATCACATAATAACTTGGTTCGATTATGCATAAGATTGTTGAAATAACTTGGTAATGTTTATAATGTGTTTCGGACATTATACCTGATAATAATGATTATCTCTTTTGAGCGAACCTCACGGTCAGGAATTGTACAAAGACTTATGAATGCACCGTGCAAATACACGGTGCTCTGAGTGAAACAAATTATTTACAACATATACCCCTTGAGGGAATGGACAGCCTCCTTTACGGATGTGGCTGTGCTCGGAGCAATCCTAACCACTCCCAACATTGGAAGGGTAAGTGCTATAAACAAAGCAACCATTACCGCTTGGGCAATGGTTGCAATGAAGAACACCGTAAGAGCTCCTGCATCTTTGAGTGCTTTTCGTACCACACTCAAATATTTACGCTCACACCAAAAAATACCGATATTGGCGGCTTTTGCAGCTTTAAACATAGTAGCCACCATAGAACACTTCCATTGTACATCCGAATCAACATTAAAGTGATTAATAATGTCCTCTACATGTCTTCTGTCGCACATTGGAATATCCGAGCGAACACTTTTCAACCTCTCAGATAATGTCTGACTGAAGTGTGGATAATCTCCACAATCTCCATTCAGCAATTCAGAACCGAGAACGCTGGTACCCTCGGATTTTCGGTCGGCTTCGCGTTTTGCCTTAAAAAACAGATACCCACACCAAATGCCAGCAGCAAATCCTACTGCTAACACAATAAGTGCTTGAATACTTACACTTTCCATTTTGTTCTTTTTTGTTTTTAATAGATTAATTTTTCGTTTCAAAGGTACAACAAAACTTTGTACCAGCATCGAGAACTATTAACAAATTATAGAGCAATACAACAATCCTTACTACACGTTTACTTATAATTATATATAATTAGTGATATTTTCACTTTAATAAATACACTTTATGCGAACTTAACATTAATACCGGTTAAAGAATCTTTGCATATACGGTTAAGCATTACATCGTTGATGGTTTTATGGAAGTATTCATATCATTGAAACGCTATGATTTTAGTTTACAACTACAATTTCACACTAATAACGATGCAAATATACGTATGCTTTTTCGCGAGGTAGCGAGAACCACTGACCAAAAGCTCTAATACATGCGTTGATGAATGGTATCTCGTACTTATTCATAATTTATTCTATATATGTTGCAAAATTACTATTTAATTCTTGATTGACCAAATATTTAAGGCTAATTCTTTTATTTAGCCTATGTAGGGGGCTTTCTCGGTAGGCATTCTGTCGCATAGTTCGGTATAAAAGAGTCGGTAAAAAGAATACTGAAAAATGCACTTGCAAGGTTATAATCTATTATTTGAGGGAAAACATATAGATGTTGGAGCAATAAGATATACTATCTTTTTCAATAAGATATACTATCTTATTTGAGAAGATATACTATCTTATTGAAGAAATGTATTAATGATTGCATGCAGGTTATGTATTTGAAAAGAAGATTATGACTAAAATGTAAAATGGTTTATTGCTGGTGTAATCGTGTAGGTATAAAATTTGAATATTAAGGATTATACTACATACCTACATTTATAGTTTATATAATTAGTTATTTATTTGGTTTACTGGGGTTTGTAGTTATGTATGATTACAATAATTTTTATGTATGATATGTATGTTTATGTAAGAATAAGAGATATGTAATTTTGTCAAAGAGCAGATTTTATGTAGGTTATGTATGTTATAGTATATATATTACATATTATCCTACATAGTATTATTATGTTGATGCTTAGATAATTAATAATAGTTTTATTATATATGTAGGTATGTAGGTTAAGTTTGTAATATAAATAATATTATTCATATTATTATTTTGGTATTCAGGAATATTTTTGTACCTTTGTAACTGTAATTAGAAAATCATTTATGTCTTAAAATTAAAGTATCTAATATGAAAGTAACTATCTTTAGAAAGAAGAAAGGTGATAGTAGTGAAACTATTGCTAATGAAGATTTTAGTACCTTTGTCGAGAGGATTAAGAACGGTCCTCATACGGAGTATGTAGAGGATTACAGATATATTTACAATAGTCTGGACAACAAAGAGGGTTGGACACATATCAATCAGATTCCTCGCGTCTGCCCAGAAGTAGAATACCTCAAAAAGAAGTCTGGTCAGCTTCAGATTAGGCAATATAATGGCATATCTGTGCTACATATCAAGAACCTGAATAACATCATAGAGATTGAGAAAGTAAAGAGCTATGCAGCACTCATTCCACAGACTTTTTGTGCTATGCAGGGTGCAGATGGCCACTCTGTAAGTATCTGGACGTGCTCTACATTGCCAGATGGCACTCTTCCAAAGGATGAAAAACTCGCAGAATTGTTCTGTGCGCAAGCATACGCAACGAGCATTCTTTGTTATGCTCCTACATGTGAGTTCCAAATAAGCGTGGATCCTCCAACACTCGGCAAGTCGTTCCTCATTCCTTACGACAAGACTCCTTACATCAATCCCCATCCTACACCTATTATTATAGAACAACCTACGGAGGATTCATTAAAGATTCTGCTCTCGAAGGAGAAGAACATCAACGCACTCGAACGACTCAAACCTGGAGCAGAATCGTACGTTACAATGACACAGCTTTTTAACGCTGCCTACCATCGAGCACATGAGTCACTTCCAAACTGGAACATAGAAGCAAATCAAGAAGAAATCATTACTCGTGTGGCAGACGAATGTGCTTCATGCGGTTTGCCTGTCGAAGAGGTTATAAGCCGTTTGCGTTTCCGTTTCTACAAGATGGATGAGATGGACATTCGTAGTACGGTAAACTCTGTGTATGAAGACCATACAGGAATAGTCAATCGTTCCCCTATGACAAAGCACCAGATTGTAGCTTATAAACTTCGCGAGTTTTTGAAACGCAGATACGAAATTCGATTCAACGAGATTCTGCAGATGACAGAGTTTCGTGAGCGCAACAGTCTTCAGGTACTGTTCCGCGAACTAAGCAGAAGAGAATTGAACACTATTCATCATCAGGCTCTGCTCGAAGGGATAGAACCTACATTCGGAGAAGTAGATGAACTCGTGCATTCAAGTTACATCCCTGTCTTCAACCCTATAACTCAATACCTTAACGATTTGCCACAATGGGACGGAGTTGATAGATTGAATGATTTGGCTGCTATGGTGCCAAACACAAACAAACACTGGGAAACCCTCTTTACACGTTGGTTTCTATCAATGGTTGCACATTGGTTAAACTGTGATGATGTTCATGCTAACCAGACTGCTCCTATCCTTATTGGTGCACAAGGTTATAGGAAATCAACATTTTGTCGTCTGCTGCTTCCTCCTGAACTGCAAAACTTCTTCTCCGATAGTATAGATTTCCGCACGAACATTGAAGCAGAACGTTCGTTGAGTCGTTTTCTCCTTGTTAATATAGATGAGTTCGACCAACTCAGCGAAAAGCAGTTTGCCTTTGTGAAGCACCTCTTCCAAAAGACTTCAACAAATATTCGTCGTATGTATAGCGAGACTATTTCAAAGCAAAGACGATACGCTTCGTTCATCGGCACAAGCAATCACCACGAGATTCTTCGTGACCCAACAGGCAATCGACGTTACCTTTGTGTTGAAGTAACATCCCCAATACATACAGAGAATCCCATAAACTACAATCAGTTATATGCTCAGGCGAAACACCTTATAATAAACGGAGAGCGTTATTGGCTTGATGATAATGATGAAGCATTGATTCGTGAATCAAACGGGTTATTTGAAGTGAAGTCACCTCTCGAACAAATCTTCTTTAGCGCATTCCGTATTCCAGAAGAAGATGAAGAGGGTGAATGGATGTCACCTACCGAAATAATGACAAAGTTGCAAGGACTCAAGACCTTCAACAGAAAGACTGATAACAGCCTTGTCAAACTTGGTCGTGTGCTAACGAAGATGGTGCAGAAAGGTTTGAAGAAGAAAAGAGAGATGCAAGGCGTTTCGTATTATGTTAAGGTTAAATAGAAAAAAGGGCGACCGTCATCACGACGTTCTGCCCTTTTAGTAAAATCTTAAAACAACAATTAATTTTTATCAAAATAATTGCGTTCGTTTGTTATGGGTTGTATCTTTTCCGTGAAGAAAATCACGTGAAGGATTAGCGGATGAAGAGGAGTTCACGGTACTTTGGAAGTGGCCATGCCTCGTCGTCAACGATAGTTTCGAGCTTGTCAACATGGTAGCGGATCTCTTCGAGGAGTGGTGCTACTGTGTCGTGATATGCGATTGCCTTCTCACGCTCTGACTCAATCTTGTTGGCAGCCTTACGAGCCTGTACCATCTTCTCTACATTCTCGATGATGAATGACTCATGGTCTGAAATCTTCTCGATGATGTAGAGGTTCTCCTTCGAGATTGCGTGTGCCTTCTCGCCTGAGAAGATACCCATCACCTTGTGAACATTGTCGATAAGCATTGACTGATACTTAGTTACGACTGGGATGATGTGGTTAAGGCAGAGGTCGCCGAAGATACGGCTTTCGATCTGAATCTTCTTTGTGTATGTCTCCCACTTGATTTCGTTACGAGCTTCAAGCTCGAACTTAGTCATGACATTTGTCTTGGCAAACATCTCGATGCTTGACTCCTTGAGGTAGTTGTCGAAGATGAGTGGAGCAGATGTTTCGCAGTCGAGACCACGCTTAGCTGCTTCTACCTTCCATTCTTCACCATAACCATTACCGTTGAAGATGATTGGCTTGATGTACTTGATGTCTTCGCGAACAACCTTGAGGATAGCTGCATCCTTTGCTTCACCCTTCTCGATGAGTGCGTCAACGCGAGTCTTGAAGTCCATAAGTGCTTCAGCTACAGCAGAGTTGAGTGTGAGCATTGCACTTGCACAGTTTGCTTCTGAACCTACTGCACGGAACTCGAAACGGTTACCTGTGAAAGCGAATGGTGATGTACGGTTACGGTCTGTGTTATCGATGAGGAGTTCTGGGATAGATGGGAGGTCGAGCTGGAATGCTGTCTTACCTGCTACTGTGAGAGCGTCTTCATCTGCCTTTTCTACATGCTCGAGAAGTTCTGTTACTGTCTTTCCGAGGAATGAAGAAACGATTGCTGGAGGAGCCTCGTTAGCACCAAGACGGTGTGCGTTTGTAGCCGACATGATAGATGCCTTGAGGAGTCCGTTATGATCGTAAACAGCCTTGAGTGTTTCTACTGTGAATGTAACGAAACGGAGATTGTCGAGTGGAGTCTTGCCTGGAGCATGGAGGAGGATGCCTGTGTCTGTTGAGAGTGACCAGTTGTTGTGCTTACCCGAACCGTTGATGCCCTTGAATGGCTTCTCGTGGAGGAGGCAACGGAAGTGGTGCTTACGAGCTACGCGCTTCATGATAGACATCATGAGCATGTTGTGGTCAACTGCGAGGTTTGTCTCTTCGAAGATTGGAGCCAACTCAAACTGGTTTGGTGCTACCTCGTTGTGGCGAGTCTTGCAAGGG
>CALBJW010000212.1 GCA_937893145.1 uncultured Prevotellaceae bacterium
ACTCCATCCACAGAAGTCACACCGAGGTACATCTCGATAACAGTATATCCGATAACGAGATACTTCAGTTTGATAGGGAATGGAATAGGTATGATGAACAACTTTGCATTTGGGAAGAAAAATGCAGCAGCAGCCATGATGCCATACACAGCGCCAGAAGCACCAACAAGCAGCGAAGGCATAATAATGCCAAAGAATGCAAGCAGCTGATTGAACAGCGCAGCACCCATGCCACATGCCAAATAGTAACACCAGAAAACTTTTGTGCCTACCTGTTCCTCAACAGCATTGCCGAATATCATTAACGACCACATGTTGAAGAACAGATGCATGAATCCACCATGCATGAACATATAAGTCACATACTGATAGACAGCGAAATTCTCTGAACCTATTGGATATAGAGCATTGAAATTCAAGAACCAATCCGAATGCCCATTAAGAGGCACAATAGGTGCAACCCAATAAGTCAAAATATAAAAAACCAAGTTTATTATTAGGATAGCCTTTACGGCTGGAGTTATTCTCATACAATTACTTATTTTCTCACATTTTATTATTATGGTGCAAAAATAGGCTTTTTCTTTCTATATAATGGCAAATTCAAAGAAAATGAATGTTTTTTTGTTGATTTTTATCGTTTTTTTTGAAAAAATGTTTGATTGAGAGAAATAATGCCATATATTTGCAAAATGAACGGAAATTGGTAATCATCACACTATGCTTGTGTGTAAAAGCAATTTCTACACTTCTCAACTTACAAATCAAGAAGTTTGATTACCAATCCCCCCACACTCAGATAATTATAAATTAAAACTAAAATATTGACCTAATTTCATCTATCATGAACAAGACAGAACTCGTAAATGCTATTGCTGAAAAATCAGGATTAAGCAAGTCTGACTCTAAGAAAGCTCTTGATGCAGCTGTTGAAGCTATCGCTGAGGCTCTTAAGAAAAATGACAAAGTTGCTCTCGTTGGTTTCGGTACATTCTCTGTATCTGAACGTCCAGAGCGTCAGGGTATCAATCCTTCTACAAAGGAGACTATCACAATCGCTGCTAAAAAAGTTGCTAAATTCAAAGCTGGTTCAGACCTTGACAACGCAATCAACTAAAAGCGAAAAAACATTTTACATTCACAACAATATAAAGTCTGGCAGATTATTTCTGCCAGGCTTTTTTGTTATTCCTACGCAACTGCTTTTTTTCTGGTCCAGACAGGAGACGAGGCAAGCATTAGATGCTTTACCTCGTAGACTATCTATACTTTACCTCGCCAAGCATCTACACCCGAAAAGGCATTGTATCTCATCGTTGCTCAACAAAGTTAGGTGGCGTTACCTCGCAAAGCAATGTTGCGTTACCTCGCAAGGCAAGTTAGCGTTACCGAAGACCACCTCCCTCCCTTTATGACCTTTATGAGGAGAAATACCAGCAGAGTGAATTCTTAATTTATCTGTAAAGGTGACTAAAAACGATTGTGTTAGGAAAGCATTTTTACATTCATTTTAATATTTGTGACTTTTATTGTAACTATTCTGCGAACATTAATCCTCGAATCCGTAATACTTTGGATGTATGAAATTTGCAAGAGTGTCGAAAACCTTTCTTATATCTTTTCCAATGTATGGGGATTCTTCTTCTAATACTCCATCAAATATCTTACGACTTTTGTATGGTTCATTTTCCTTTACTTTTCTCTCCTCTATCTTCAAAACACTTTTTACGACTCCATGATAACATCCCAATATATGAGTTGCTTCTTCAAACTTAGGAGATTTCACAGACCAATACATTCGAGTACATTCCTTCAAATCTTTCCTATAAAAGTCGCTTTGTTCATCATTCTTCAAGAGAGCTTCATAAGATTTCTTTATATTTACGAAAACCAATTTGTCTCCATTTTTAGAACATATTTCTTTAATTGTCATAGTAATATCTGTTTTTGTGACTCAATTTTTCATTATCCAATACCAATTCCTGCATGAACAATGCAGGTTAATTCTTCATTGCTATTGCAGAATAGGCAAAGAACACATAACGAATGAACTTTCCTACTGTTGACCAAAAGATTACACCCCACACATTTGCGCGCAGAAGACCAAGCGAAATTGATATTGCCGAGCCGAAGACAGGCAAAAAAGAGAATGCTGCAATCCATGAGCCCTTTTTCTCGACATAGTCACGGGTACGAATCAGACGGCGCTCTTTGATGTGCATCCATTTGCAAATCTGTTCAATATTCCCTATTCTCCCTACATAATAGTTGAAAAGCGAGCCAAGCACATTGCCAATAGTACCACTGACAATTGTCGTCAAAGGATCCATATCTGTAGTCACAAGAAGAGTACACATGACAGCCTCCGAACTGAAAGGCACAAATGTGCCTGCAAGAAACGAAGCCATTGCCATTCCCCAGTATCCATATTGGATGAAAAAATCATTAAGATTGTCTATCATTCAGTTTTGAATATTATTCACACAAAATATCTCAATGCCATCATAGCAAGCAGAACTAATGCCAAGACTATACAATAAATATGTGTGAAACGGTTATAAGTCAGAGATATGAAATGTCCAAACATAATTGATGTGTCAACAACAAACACAGGATAAAGTACAAAGAAATACTGAGGCTGCAGCATAATGAAAGTAATTATGCTGATTGCATGCAGCACTACCACATTATATATAATACGTGTACGAGTCTTGTCCAAAAAGCTGTTTCTATAGAAATCAAAAGTACCGGAAACAAACAATAAAAGCATAAAAGCAAATAGGACAATCGTGTTTTTGTGAAAAACAGCATAACCTACCCATTGAATATCCACAATGCTATTCACATGCTCCATAAAAGAAGGCAGATTGCCCAAGTAAATCTCTATGCCAAGGAAGAACCAATATGGAGCAATTATACCGATTATTGACGCAACAAAACTTTTCAGCGAAAGAGAACGCATATAACCCTGCAAGAACCAATATAGCGGAGTGATATACAATATTTTAGGGAACACCAACGACGCCACCGAGATGTGCAGATAGAGTATAAGCGAAAACACTGGCGACGGACTCTGGTATGTCTTGAAGAGAGGGAAGAAAGACAGGAGAATAAGAATCATCACCACGCCGCCTGGCTGAAAAATATGACAAGGCACAGATATTGCCAGCAATGCTGCAAGCATACTGCTGAGCATTCTCGAACTAATGCGCAACAACACATTCTCGTTGTTAAGCTCAGCCATAAAATAGATAGCAATGGCGGCAATCAGCACTCCGACAATCTTTCCCCAAAGTCCTGACAAGAGAAAAGAAGGAACAAAACGCCACAGACCATAATCAAAACTGTCGTAAGAGCCAACAATACCAAAAAGATGCGATGTGTCGGGCACCACAAACCACAGCACAAGCGACAACACCCCCACTATCGGCAATGTCATCTGACTGTTAGCCATTTTTTTCTGAAAGTCTAATACTACCACAGTTTATTATTTGAACAGTTTCTATGCAGGCATCCACCTGTAAGAACGGATTTTTTGACACCTACTAAAGTAGCGTTTTGCTATAAAAAGTTATAATTCGGGTACAAAGATAAGCATTTTTTATCTTGTAACTCAGATGATTTGCATATAATCCAAATGTTTTTCATATATTTGCACCATATTTTGTACAAAATTTTATTAATGAAGCGACTTTTTATTGAGACTTATGGCTGCCAAATGAATGTGGCGGACAGTGAAGTTATTGCATCTGTAATGAAAATGGCAGACTACGAAACCTGGGTATTGATGATGCAGATGCTATACTCCTCAACACCTGCTCCGTTCGTGAGAATGCCGAAAATAAGATTTACAGCCGCCTTGAACAGCTTAATGCCCTTCGCAAAAAGGGCAAGAAGATGATTATTGGCGTTGTTGGATGCATGGCGGAGAGAGTTAAGGATGACCTTATCGACAACCACCATGTTGATCTTGTTGCTGGTCCTGACTCTTATCTTTCACTTCCTGAGCTGTTTGCCGCAGCCGAAGTTGGTGAAAGAGCCATCAACATTGAACTCAGCACAACAGAAACTTATCGAGATGTAATTCCTGAGAGAGTTTGCGGCAGTCATATCAGCGGATTTGTAAGCATCATGCGTGGATGCAACAACTTCTGCCATTACTGTATCGTACCATACACAAGAGGAAGGGAGCGAAGCCGCGAAGTGGACAGCATCCTTAACGAGGTGCGAGACCTCCAAGCAAAAGGTTATAAAGAAGTTACACTATTAGGACAGAATGTCAACA
>CALBJW010000213.1 GCA_937893145.1 uncultured Prevotellaceae bacterium
TGTTAAGCCTGTAGCTAGCGTTCATCCTGAGCCAGGATCAAACTCTTCACTGTAAAAGTAATATCTTTTGCCTCTGCGACATTGACGCAGAGAACTTGTCTGTCTGATTCGGCCAGGCTCTCCTGCTTATTCGTTTTAAGTAGAATTGACTTGACTTTGATTTCTTAGCTCGCCCGCTTAAAGCGGACGTGCTGCCTTGTCTATTTAGTTGCAGTCTGTCAAAGATCGATGTAATTGCCTCCATCTTTCGGAAAGCGAGTGCAAAGGTACTGCCTTTTTGGATACTGACCAAATGTTTTTAAATGTTTTTGAGAAAAACTACGCTTTTTGTTAGGTTTTGGAGGCAGATTTAGATATAAATGGGACTATTTGGGCAAGAAAAATTAGAAAAGACGGCACAAATGGCATCGATTTGTCATTTGAGATAAAAGACAAAAAAGGCTGACTCCAATGATGAAGTCAGCCTTATATAATAATATATAATGTGTATCAATTAGTATCCATATCCTGCATACTTGTGGTAACCATAACCATAGTAGCTTGAATAGAGATGAGCTCTTGAAACGCCATTGAGAGCTACGCACATATTCTTGAACTTACCCTCGTCATGGAGAGCCTGAACATCTGGGAGCATACGACGGTCAAGATTACCGGCACGGATAACGAAGATTGTGATGTCCGCAGTACGGTTCACGATAACAGAGTCTGCAACCACATTAGCAGGTACATTGTCGAGGATGACGTAGTCGTACTTTTCCTTCAACTTTTCAACCAACTCATCGAATGCTGGAAGAAGAAGCAACTCTGCCGGGTTTGGAGCAACAACACCTGCTGGGAGAATGTCGAGATTGTCATTGTCCTTATGATGAATAATAAGTTCGTCAATATCAGTGCAATAACCACCAAGATAGTTTGTGACACCAGGAAGGTTACGTCCAAACTGAGCACTCAAACTTGCACGACGGATATCAGTATCAACGATGACAACCTTCTTGTTTGTCAAGGCAAGACCCATTGCAAGGTTACTACTTACAAATGTCTTACCTGCATTTGGAATGTATGAAGTCATCATGATAACCTTCTTGTCCTTATCGCCAGCCTGAAGCATGTGCAAGTTTGTACGCATGATACGAACAGCTTCAGAAACAGGGTCCTTAGAATCCTTAGTGACAACAATGTCATGGTGAATACGACGCTTGTTAGCACGCTTACGAAGCATATTAGTAATCTTTGTCACCCATGCCATCTTACCATCTTCCTCTATCTCAGGAATTTCACCGATGAACGGCATAGAAAGTTCACGTTCAATATCCTTACGGTTACGAACCTTAGTGCTGCCAATAACTGTGAACCAAAGGATTGCAGAAGGAATGGCAAGACCGATGATGAGACCGAGAAGGAGAATCATTGGTTTGCGTGGAGCTACAGGTGAATCACCACCCTCTGCAGGGTCGAGTACACGAGCATTGCTCTCTGCCATGTTCTTCTTGAGGTTGTTGGCTTCACGCTTATTGAGGAGGTACATATAGAGGTTCTCCTTGATACGCTGCTGACGCTCAACATTAACGACAGTCTTCTGCTGACTTGGTACAGCTGTGAGTCGGCTGCTGCTTGTTCCTACACGACTATTAACATGAGAAAGTTCGATGTCAAGACTGCGAATCAAGTTGTGAATTGACTCCACGATACGAACTCTCAACTGGTCGATAGTATTACCAAGGTCTTCAACCTGCGGGTTGTTTGCACCAGCATCCTGCTGCAACTTGTCGCGCTGAAGAGTCATTGTATTGTACTGAGAGATAAGGTTCTCAACCTGAGAATTCTTGATACCAGTATTATTAGGAATGACATCATAACGGCTTGCACCAGTACGATTCTGGATGTAATTCAAGATATACTGCGCAACAGCTTTCTGATTCTCAAGTTCAGAAGCCTGCTGTTCCATTGCATTGTATGAATTACGGAATGCACTTGCATCGGCACTGATATCAGTCAACTGATGTGATGCCTTGAAGTTGGCGATTGTCATATCTACACCACCAAGTTCTTCTTCGAGTTTTTCAAGACGTTCGTTGATGAACTTATCAGTATTTACTACAACCTTGTTCTTATCATTGATAGCGTCTTCATTATAAACCTCAACAAGAGTATTGAGTACATCCTCTGCACGCTCCTTACTTACATCCTGCATTGTAAGAGTGATGATAGATGCCATCTTGCTTGCAAGAGCTGTCTGAAGGCGAGCACTATAAGAAAGACCAACATTTTTAACACTACCCTTTCGTACATTGATGTTAACACCCATAAGGTCCTTAACAGACTCACTGGTATTGAAATCAACCTGAACACGACCTACAGGTGTCTTAACAGTAGTACCACCCTTAGCAATGATTTTTTCATCATACTCTCCATCAGGAGTTACAAAGTGACTAAGAGTAACACCACCACCCTTGATAGGAGTCATGACAAGCGCAAGTTGGTCATTCTCGCCAGCATCGAGGAACTGAAGTTTGTAAGGAGTTGTTCCGTAAAGATTGAAATTGCGGAAATGTCCCTTACGGCTATAGTCAACATCAAGGTGAAGGCGACGAGCCACTTCAATCATGAGACGCTTTGTTTTGAATACAAGCAACTCATTATCAACACTCTTACCAGTATTGATAATACCAAGGTCCTCGAATGTTGCAGCCTCAGACTCCAACTGACTTGAACCCTTTTCGCTCTTAATCATCACTGTGGTCTGACGCTGATAGATGTTTGGAGAGCGCTTGATGTAAAGGAAAGCAGCAGCAACACAAAGAACTACAGAAAGTAAGTACCACTTCCAATAGTTGAGTGCAACCATAAGGATGTCGGTAATGTTGTACTCTTCTTCCTTCTTCTTTGCAGCGTTATTAGCTTGAATATTATTTTCTGCCATATTGTTTAATTAATTAAGTCTTGTAAACCTTTATTTGCCATTAGAGAACAATCTAACCAAAGTGACAACTGAGATAGCTGTCGAAACAAGTGAAATCCAAACACTTGGCTGGTTCCAGCGGCTCTGTGTACTCTGACTTGCCTTATACTTGTTTGGCTGAACATAAACGATATCGTTCTGCTGGAGATAATAGCGTGGTGAATCAAAGATGTTCTTCGAGCGAAGGTCATGCCAGATAACAGTACGCTTGCCATCAACTTCACGAATGACAGCCACACGGTCACGACGACCATAAGCAGTCAAGTCGCCTGCCATTGCAAGAGCATCGAGAATTGTTGTATGTTCGTTGCTCATAGCATAATAGCCAGAGCGGTTAACTTCACCAAGTACAGTAATCTTCAAGTTCTGGAACTCGACAGTTACGATTGGGTCCTTCAAATAGTTGTTGGAAATGAGCTTATCCTTAATCAATTCAACGATTTCGGCGCGGCTCAAGCCTTCAACATGCAATATACCGATCTGAGGGAATTCGATATTACCACTCTCGTCAACCTGATAACCCAAAGCACGCTGTGTGGTGTTAGCAGAATAAATCTCGCTCTGTCCAGAACCAGGGCGATAACCCTGAGCTGTCAAATTGAAAGGAGCAGCAGATTCTGCATTACGACTACTAACATAGATATTAACAATGTCTCCTACACGAGCTTTAACTTGTGTGATCTGAGTAACCTTCATCTGGTCGAACTCAGCAGCATCCTGCAGATATGTGAACTCCTTGTAACTTGAGCAAGAGCTAAGTACTCCAACGAGAGCAACAACTGCAGCTTTTAACAGATTTGTTTTTTTCATTATTTTAGTATTTTTTTATTTTCTAATGTTTCTAATATTATTTATCCAAGACTTCGTACTTACTACTCTTACTCTTGTATTCAGGAACTATCTCCTTCATTATCTTGACGATTTCCATATCGTCGTACGAATAGCTCGCCTCAAGAAGTCTTTCTTCATTCTCACAAGCTGTAGCATATTCATATTCACGCACAGCAGCAATCATAATCTTAGGATGATGAGTTGGCTTCGTGCGCTCTGCATCGTTCAGAACCTCCTCAAACAATTTTTCGCCATCGCGGAGTCCTGTAAACTTTATTTCAATGTTCTTAGCACCAGAAAGACGAATCATACGTCTTGCAAGATCTACAATCTTCACAGGTTTTCCCATATCGAACACGAAAATCTCGCCACCCTTACCCATTGTTCCAGCTTCGAGCACTAACCTACATGCCTCTGGTATGAGCATAAAGAAACGTATAATATCAGGATGTGTTACAGTGAGTGGTCCACCCTTCTTTATTTGTTCCTTAAAGATTGGAATAACACTTCCGTTAGAACCGAGTACATTGCCAAAACGTGTAGTTACAAACTGAGTAACGGCGAGTTCACCATTTACCTGTTTCAACGAACCACTTCGTTTCATTATCTCTGCATTGAGAGACTGGCAATATATCTCACAGATACGTTTTGAGCATCCCATCACATTGGTTGGATTAACTGCTTTGTCTGTAGAAATCATCACAAATTTCTTTGTTCCATACTTCACAGCCAAGTCAGCAATCACTCGCGTACCATATATATTATTTTGAACAGCCATTGCAGGATTGTCCTCCATCATAGGTACATGCTTATAAGCAGCAGCATGGAAGACATACTCAGGACGATGTTCGGAGAAAATCTTCTCCATGTGAGTCTGGTTTGAAATGCTCGTAACTATCGTTTCTGACTTTATTTTAGGGTAATCACGAGACATGAGCAGACGCACATCGTGCATTGGTGTTTCGGCTTGGTCGATGAGAATCATCTCGGCAGGCTTAAACTCTGCAACCTGTTTAACCATCTCACCACCGATACTGCCCGCGGCACCTGTTATGAGGATTCGCTTACCCGTAAGCAGTTCACCAATAGCATCCAAATCAACCTCAATCTTATCACGAGGCAGAAGGTCTTCTATCTCTACCTCACTCAACTGAGACAGTTTGATATTGCTCTCGCCATCCCATAATACAGTATCTTGCATCATGTAGATACGTATGCCAGCATCTGTGAGCATGTCTATGAATTCCTGATTTTCAAGGAACGCATCATTCTGCATAGGACTCACAAGCAAACTCTTCACTCGTTTTCTTTGCATGATACGAATGATGTCTGCATCTTGAGCATAAACACGTTTGCCTAATAGAAGATGATTGCCGTTGAATCCTGGTTCACAAGAAATAAAGCCTCTCACTCGGAAACGTGGTGAAGGGTCATCGAGCATACCCTTTGCGATTGATATGCCACCCTGCATTGTTCCATAGACGAATACGTTCTGAACGCCCTGACCATTTGCTGTACGATAACTTACATACACCAATCTACCTACAATACGAGAAAGTAATATAAGGAATGTACCTAATATGAATACAAAGAGGAACACATACCAACTTGGAGCAAAGAACCCAAAGTATTTCTGCACAAGACTCGCTGCGAAAGACAGCAAAGTACCTATTGTCATCGCAAGTCCGATTCGTGCCAAATCCGTAAATGAGGAATACCTGATTATACCGCTGTATGTATGTTGGCTTCGGAAACCAATGATATAGAAAACCAAATAGAAAAATACCAGAAATACAACAGAGAGTGCATGACTAAGTACATTTGACAAACCATACTGAGCACATAAACCCAATACCCCACAAAATGTCACAATTAAGCAATCTACGAGGAGCACACACCAATATGGAAGTGCCTCTCTGGATAGGTACCAATCAAATAGTTTTCTAAAAAGTTCCTTCAACCAATTCATCGTATAGCAAAACAGAACATTTAATCAAATTCATCATGTCACAATATATGACTTGCAAAGTTATACAATTTTCGGAACACTGCCAAACAAATAATACAAAATTTGGATTTACACAATCAAAAAAGGAAGTCACCCACTAACGAAGGGGCGACTTCCTTTATACGAGAAATCAATTACAATTTCAAAATCAAACGATATCAAGTAATACTTGACAAGTAATTACCATACGTTTTCTGAAGTCTTGATAGGCTTTACGCCAAGACCGTCTGCAGAACCATTAGGATCTACATTACCATCGATTACCTCACCAGAAGTAGTAATTACATCCTGCGACTTGAGCTCGATAACCTTAACGATTGGGGTTTCAATCTTTTTCATATTGCAAATGTATTTTTGCGGTACGCACTTTGAGGTGCGTACCTTTGTTTATAATCTTTTTTACTTAACGTACATCTTCTTGCCGTTTACAACGTAAAGACCAGGCTTAGAAATCTGGTTTACCTTAACGCCATTAACATTGTAGATGTCATTTGAAACTGATGTTTCAAATGAGTTGATAGATGTGATTTCGCTAAGACGAGCAATCTTAATTTCATTTTCACCATTAGCACCGATCATGTCGATACAAGCACGGAATGGATAGAGGTTGTTTGCAAGTGGGCTGAACTTATTAGTTGAAGTGTTCACACCATAGAATCCCTTAAACGCAGAAGTAGTAGCGAATGTACCATAAGTATAACCATCCACACCTGCTTCACATACGATTGGAGTATTGTCAAATTCTACAGACATCTTTGTACCGTCTGACATTACTACACATGGAACACCTGCACCAATTTCATCATTGCTGTCGAAGTATGCCATAACATTTCCGTCATAGTAGTTGTATGTGAGTATGTCATCAACACCTTCAATATCAGTAGAGATAGCGAATGGGAGACAGAGAGAGTTGTAACCATTGCTGAGGTCACGTGAATAGTTACCAGAAACTGCCACGAAATCAACTGGAGAGTAGAAGTTAGTCTTAGGAGCTGTTACTGTAGTAGTGTAATCTGGTGTAAGGTCTGTGAGCACGAAGTTAGCTACGCAGTAAGAACCATTTGGCTGAGCAACGAGTACATTCTTAACACCTGCAGGAACCTCACCAAATGTAAGAACTGCCATTGTGTTAGGGAATGAAGCCTGAAGAGCTTCCAATTCACTGAGGCTCAAACCTGCCTGAACTTCTGAAGAACCTGGATATACATCAAACTTAGGAGCTACTGGAGTGAACTCTACTGTTACAGGAACATTTTCGGCAGCATCTACCATTGCTACAAGCTGGTTGTACATGTTAACAAAAGTAAAGAGACCAGTATAAGCCATATCATTTGCTGAAAAAACAGGTAAAAGTGCCTGAGAGACCATACCTGTCATTCCGTTAGGGAAAACATCAGAAAGACCGCTAAGATCAATAGTAATCTTTGCGTCTGCTGTAAGAACCGACTTAGTGGCACCTACAGCCATAGCAGTACCTGCACGCATAGAAATAACAGCCTTGTAAGTGTCTGACATATCTCTTGTCATTGTCTGCACTCTTGAATTCTCAAAAATAGCATTAAGAATTTCCTTCATAGAATGGTTGCCCGAACCAGGAACGATAGTAGTTTCATTGTCGAAATAAATTGCCTCATTGCCAATTTGCAAGTAAGAACCCTTTGGAATATAAACATAAGAATCTCCACCGAGGTTAGCACTTGTAGAAACATGCGAGTTGATCTGGCACCAATCACCGTAAGCATAATCCAAAGAGTTGACAGTACCAACGAGTTGGTTAGCTCTTGCATTATATGCAGCAATGTTGTAAACAAGTCCTTCTGACTTTGCGCCATTGTCGATAACAGTTACAGGACAAGTAGCGCCCTCGAAGCTATATATCGAAGAAAGCATCTCTGCTAGGTTTGGATACACACCTCTAATGCCAGTGTTAACTGTCACTTCATGAACACGAGTTTCAGTATTAACCATGCCAAGAGTTGTTACTTCGTTCATTTCGATACGAATATCTGCCTTTTCTGTGCTAACAATTGCATTGTTAATACCTGGCATCTGAACAGTAAAATCAAAACTGTCATAAACCGTAGTTGACACAGTTACTGGAGCGCCTTCTCTGTCATAGCCTGTAATGCTGGCACTGTATCTTGTAATAGGTGCCTGAGCAAAAGCGCTTGTTCCTACGAGGAGAGCAGCTCCCGCAAGAAGATTTTTAAGTAAATTTTTCATCATATAAAGATATTAATTATTAATTATTCAACACCATGGGGTATGCTAATTTACACAATACACCCTTATATATAATACAACAATAATGCGCAAAATTAGCAAATCATATAGAAATGACAAAGGATTTTTTCTAATATTTTAAATAAAATGTATATAAAATACATAAGAAGTTCAAATATTATTTAAAAACAGGCATTTAAATAGCAACAGGAGTGCATCATTAGACGCACTCCTGTCACCACAAAATTAGTTATTAAACTGCAAACCGTTGTCGTTTCGAGTAATCTCGATTGGCTTTTCCTTATCAATCGCTCCTGAGAGGATTTCCTTACTGAGTTCATTAAGGAGATGGTCTTGAATGGCACGCTTGATTGGTCGAGCACCAAAATCAGGATCGTATCCTGCATGAGCAAGGAAGTCGATTGCATCGTCAGAGACATTGAGGGTGATACCAGATTCGGCAACCATCTTCTTGACCTTTTCAATCTGTATGCAAACAATCTCTCGAATCTCGCTCTCATCAAGAGGTGTGAATGTGATTATGTCATCAACACGATTGATGAACTCTGGTCGGAAAATATGCAAAAGGTCTTCTCGCTTAGCGTTGGATGTCATGATGATGATTGTGTTCTTGAAATTGACAGTTCTACCCTTATTGTCTGTCAATCTACCATCATCGAGAACCTGAAGCAGCGTGTTGAACACATCTGGATGTGCCTTTTCAATTTCATCGAACAAAACCACAGAATATGGTTTGCGACGCACTGCCTCTGTAAGCTGTCCACCTTCATCATATCCTACATATCCCGGAGGCGCACCGATGAGTCGAGTGACACTAAACTTCTCCTGATATTCACTCATATCTATTCGAGTCATAAGCGACTCATCATTAAAGAGATAATCAGCCAGAGCCTTAGCGAGTTCAGTCTTTCCCACACCAGTTGTTCCCAAGAAGATGAAAGAGCCAATCGGACGCTTAGGGTCCTGAAGTCCAGCACGACTTCTACGGACTGCATCACTAACAGCCTGGATAGCAACATCCTGACCAATGACACGCTTGTGAAGTTCTTCTTCAAGACGAACAAGTTTCTCGCGTTCACTCTGTAACATCTTGCTAACAGGGATTCCTGTCCAGCGACTTACGACATCAGCAATATCATCCGAAGTTACGTCCTCCTTTACCATTGCATTACCTCCCTGAGTTTCGGAGAGTTGCTTTTGAGTTTCTGCAATAGACTGTTCAAGCTGCTGAAGTTTACCATAACGAATCTCTGCAACACGACCATAATCACCCTCGCGTTCAGCCTTGTCGGCAAGGAATTTCAAGTGTTCAATTTCCTGCTTATCCTGTTGCATCTTGTTCAAGAGGTTGCGCTCAGCCTCCCACTTCTCACGCTTCTTGCGCTCATCCTCCTTGAGTGTGGCAATGATATTATTGAGTTCTTCGAGCTTCTCATTATCATTCTCACGCTTAATGGCTTCACGCTCAATCTCAAGTTGCTTGAGACGACGAGTGAGTTCATCAAGCTCCTCAGGAAGAGAATCACGTTCCATCCTAAGTTTTGCAGCCGCCTCATCCATAAGGTCGATAGCTTTGTCCGGAAGAAAACGCTCTGTGATATAGCGGTTTGAGAGTTCTACGGCACTGATAATGGCTTCGTCCTTGATACGAACCTTATGATGATTCTCATATCTTTCCTTCAAACCACGAAGGATAGAGATGCTTGACAATACATCAGGCTCATCAACAAGCACAGACTGGAAACGACGTTCGAGAGCCTTGTCCTTCTCAAAATACTTCTGGTATTCATCGAGTGTTGTAGCACCGATACTGCGAAGTTCACCTCTTGCAAGTGCAGGTTTAAGGATATTAGCGGCATCCATTGCGCCACTTGTCTGTCCAGCACCCACAAGTATATGAATCTCATCAATGAAGAGGATGATGTTACCTGCCGATTCGGTAACCTCCTTTATCACCTTCTTGAGTCGTTCCTCAAATTCGCCCTGATACTTAGCACCAGCGATAAGTGCGCCCATATCAAGGGAATAGAGTTTCTTGTTCTTAAGGTTCTCTGGCACATCACCACGAAGAATACGATGTGCAAGACCTTCCACGATGGCAGTCTTACCAGTACCTGGTTCACCTATCAATATTGGGTTGTTCTTAGTTCTTCGACTAAGAATCTGGAGTATGCGTCGAATCTCATCGTCACGGCCAATCACTGGGTCAAGCTTACCGTTTTTCGCCAATGCTATGAGGTCGGTAGCATACAGTTCAAGAGCCTTCTGCTCTTGCTGATAATTTGGATTGTTCATGTTCATCATAACGAATATTTGTTAAGTTTATACACTCATCAATCTTCGCAAGAGCTGTGCCAACGATGCTTTTCTGCAAAAAAGTCAGTATTAGTTGACAAAATGGCACGAAAAAGGCGACACTTGAAAGCGCCGCCTTTAAATTTAAATATGTGTAGTATGTTTACTTCACAACTTTCTTCTTACCATCGATGATGTAAACACCCTTGACTGGTGCGTTGTTGAGCTTAGCACCAGAGACGCTGTAGATAGCGTTACGAGTTGACATTGAAGAAACCTTGATTGATTCAACAGAAGAAGTTTGTCCATCCCATGACCAATCAGAAGTACCCTTAACACCTGCTACAGAGAAGTACTTTTCTATGTTACCATAAATCCATACAGTCTTGCCTACATTTTCTGGGTTATCAACGATGTTGAGAGCCTTTCGAGCAGGAGAGTCGCCAGTTGCATTATTTGCAAGAAGTTGAACAGGAATTACGAATGCCTTATCTTCTGTACCGAGAGCAATGTTTGAAGCAACAGGATCTTTTGCAGAGATTGGTTCTTTCTCAGAACCAAAGCAACCGAGAATAACACCCTTCACCCAAACGCCTTCTACAGCCTGTTCAGCATTATAAACACCCTTGATAACATCTTCGATAGTGTAAGGATTGTCAAGAGTACCTGCACCTACAAGGGTATAAGGCTCTTCTGGAGTGACTGGTGTGTCTGGAGTATCATCAGCAATCTTGCCATTAAGAGAATAGATCTTCGAGCCAGTAGTGACTTCGTATGTACCATTATAGTCCAAGAGTTTTCCATAAACAATGACTTCATCACCATCCTGAATATCGTCTTCTGAAGTAAATCTTTCACCTCCAAGACCGTATCCACGGAAGATTTCCAATTCCTTACTTCCATCTGAGATAAAATAAGTAGCATTGCCATACTGAGCACTTACCTCTTGCACCTTTGTAATTGTACCCTTTACATACACTTCCTTATCAAGTCCTTTGCCAGCCTCGATGAGAGCAAGAGCCTCAGTTACAGTGTAAGCTGTAGCAGGAGTGTTGGTGATATCTACAGGACCTGCAGGTTCTTCCTTTTCACCATCAACAGTTACAGTGATTGATTTGATTTGAGTATTCTTAGCTACTGTGAAAAGAACAGATTCTTCCGAACCATACCAAACCTTATCCTCCGAGAGAGTACCTACAGCAGTTGAAATGTTAAAGTTTGTACTATGTGCAGAGAATTCAATTTTAGTAATCTTATGTCCAGCAGCAGCAATAGTGAAAGACTCGTTATACATACGAAGTCTTGGAGAAGAAGCCCAGATACGGTTGCGAGTTTGCGCATCAGCAGCAGAAGCCTTGATAGTGATAGTTACTCCATCAATAGAAACTACACCATCGCTGTTAAGTTCTCCGTCAGCAACATAAGTTGCATTAGAGCCGCTTGATACTCCAGGCAATTCTGGGAAGTACTTTAGGTAATCATTATCGAAGTCGAACTTAACCTGAGCACTTACATTAAAAGCACAAAGTGCTACTAATAAAGAGAGTAAAATTTTCTTCATAAGCATATTGTTTTTAGTGATTATTATTTCTTGATTTGCTTTGATGCAATATTTCGATGCAAATATACAAAACTTATTTATATATATAAAATAAATAAGGAGAAAATATGCAGACAAACGATAATATTGTGTAAAAGAACTCAGCTTTAGCATTTGTACACATATGGTGGAGTTGCTAAAAAGTACCGCAAGTTTGAGCCAAAACATACGGTGTTTTGGCATCAAACATACGGAGGTTTTACCTCATTTCACCGTATGTTTTTAGTAAAAACATTATATGATTTAGTTTTTAAAGCAATGCGTTTCGATTTTGAAGTGCCTCTTGTGACCATCCAAAAACGAAACATCAACGAAATTCAAAAAAGAACAAAAACAGTTGTTTGAGAGAACACCCTACCAAATCCAGGTTAAACGATTGATTTTGTGGCAAATAAGTTGGTAGAATGTTGCTTGAACATTCTACCGACTCTCTACCATCACTCTACCTATATCGTACTATTCCAAACAAACTTCAACTAAGCATCTATCCACAAGATTTCTTAATAAAGATAGGATGCTGGTGAGTGCCAGTAGAGACATGGTAGAGAGTTGGTAGAGTGTTGGTAGAGTGTTAAAGCAACACTCTACCAACCTATTTTCCTCGATATCAATCATTTAACTCCAATTTGGTAGAATGTTAGCATTCTGGGGTGTTTTATAATTTTTTACGAACCGTGAAACGAAGGAGTTAGTAGGTAAAGTATAAAGACAAAAAGTCACCCACGAATGTGAGTGACTTCTTTATAATGTAGATTTGAGGATTAATCCCAAGAAATCTTGGCAGGAGCTACATTTCCTACACGTTTCTTTGTCCATGGGTCTGCGCCGCCATCCGTATAATCGTCTTTAAGATTATCAGATGTACAAATTACATCTATGCTGGAAAAACGCATTACTGACACTTCTGGCACAATAAATTTTTTCTTATTCATGATAAAATATATTATATTTTTAAAATTTATTTCACAAAACGCTTAACACCATTTACGATGTAGAGACCTGGCTTAGAAATCTTAGAAACCTTTACACCATTGATTGTGTAAATAGAATCAGCCTTCTTATTACCAAGACTAACGCCATCAATAGAAGTTGCATTACCATTTTCATCGATTATTGCAATCATGATTTTAGCAGAACCAGCATTTTCATGATTAGCACCGTCATTGAACCAAATGTCTCTATTTAAGCTCAAACTGCCACGGAATGGAGCCAATGTAGTAACATTAGAAAGATACTCTCCATCTAGACGAGTTGCAACTGCATAATTGCCAGCATACTTTGTTGTCTCAATGAATGTTCCTTGATAATTTGCGCTATTGTTTGGAGTACCAGCAATTACACTATTATTAAATTTATAATTAATGCCATTACGAGCTGTATCAAAAATCAAAATTGGAAGACCTGGTTTTACAACATCACGCTTATGGAAATAAGCAAATGTTCTTCCATCAGCTAAAACTTCCTGGAAAGCAAAAGTAAGCAATTGAGCTGTTGGCACATCAGCCTGAGTGAGTTCGAATGGTAAACACATGATTGTGTTATTTCTACCGTTTTCAGTCCACTTGTATCCACCGCTAATTGCAACGAAGTCTACAGGTGAGTAGTAGTTTGTTGTAGCTCGATTCTGAGTAGTTGTCACGTCTACAAGTTCAAGCTTCTGACACTCATAATAGTAGTTGTTACCAGCACCAGCCTTATACTTTACAACAACATTAGTCACATCCTTTACTGCATCTGCATACTGTTCTTCAACGATACCAATTGCGTTTCTTGTGACATTAGCCTTGATTTCATTAAATTCAGCAATAGTCTTAAGATCTCTTTCTGGAGTTTCCTTACCAGCATATACTGTGATGAAAGGAACGTCTTTTGGTTCGCCGAACTGAACTGTGCAAGGGATTACAGTTGCCTTATCGATAAGACCGATAAGGGCATCGAAGAACTTAAGTACATTCTGGATAGAAATCTTCTTCATTGCATCTTCAGTAGTTGCACCATTAAGATTGAGAGCAGTAGTGATAAGATTGTCGAGAGCTCCTTCTTCCAAATTTGAACAATCGAAAGTAATAGTACAATTATTATCAAGTTCTGCCATACTATTGTCAACCTTCATTGTTGAACCAGCTGGGAGATAAAGAACAACCTTCTTTGTGTCTTCAGTTACTGTTGTATAAGAAAGCTCGCTTGTAAGAGTGTTCTGAACTGTTTCCTGACCATTGTTTACGAGAAGATCGACATCTTTTCCATCACAAAATACCTTCTCATTTCCGATCTGGAAATAAGCACCAGCCTTCAAGATAAACTTACTATCATGAGATGTTGGGCGTGTTGCAGTAGTTTCATTTGTAATGATAGCCCAAGCCTTACGAGCATCTTCAGTGCTTGAAGGAGTACCAACAATCTGAGTCTTTTCAACACCAGCAATAGTGTAAGTGAAAGTCTGGCGAGTTGGAGTGATATTTGTCTTGATATAGTCAACAACTGTTACAGGAACAGAAACAACCTTACTGTCAGCCAAAGCATAGCTGTTTGGAAGCCACTCGCTGAGTGTCTGTTCAGTAACTGTAACACCAGTATCGTAAGAAACGCTATAGTTACGAGTTTCATCTGCAGCTAATCCAAGACCTTCAACGCCAGTCATACGCATTTGAACATCAGCGTATGTAGCACCAATCTTAGCTGATGCTTCAGGGAGATTAATACTGAATGCGAAATTGTCGTACATTGTCGCATAAACAGTTTGAGCGTTTTTGTGGTTATTGTTATAACCTGTCACACCCACATAAAATCTTTCTGTCTGTGCAGAAGCTCCGAGACCAAGCATAAGAGCTGCACCTACGAGAAGTGTTTTAAGTAAATTTGTTTTCATAAATAGTAATTATTTTGATTAAATTTTAAATACTCAACATTTCTTTGTTATCTAAAGATAAACTGCGAATAAGTAAAGTTTGGGGAGACCTTTGTTTCACCACTTCGCATATATCGTTGCAAAATTAACTATTTTAAACTTATTCACAAAATAATTTATTCAAAAAAGCCGTTTTATTATTAAAATTGCATAAAGGCTAAACAAAAAATAATAAAAAAGAGGGGTTATTTTATCACTTTTATAATCTTGTTGCCTTTTCTGATGACATTGAATCCTTTTTGAATATTTTGAGTTCTAAGTCCTGCAGCATTGTAATACTCTGCCTTACCCTCATCAATAATTGACGACTGACTTATTGAGGAAGGAATAGTGTCTGTGGACCACCTACCAAGTACGGGATTGTAGTAGTAAGTACAATCTTCTGTTCGCCCTTCGGTAGATGTGTAGCCATCAACATTGCGAAGTTGTGCAGAGGTGATAGGAATTGAAACATAAGAGATATCAATTACCTTCTGGGTAACTTGCCACGTTTCATCGAGTTCACTCTTTTTGCCCTCGAAGGAGATTTCTCCCGCCCAATCATCAGTACAGCAAATGTTTGCTCCACCACGAGTTGTAAACAAGCCACCATCTTTGACTGTTAACTTACCTCGAACATCAATCATCGCATCATCAAGTGTGATACGCTTATAGGTGCATGAAGGTGAGAATGTTAGGGTAAAGGTTGAGAAACCTGAATATACGCCCCATTCATCACTATCATACACAAAAACATTGGTACCATCGACGAGTAGTTCTGCATTTCTACCTATGGTCATCTCCACTCCAGGAAGTATTGCCAATCCATTTTTGTTGTTTATGGTAAGGGTTCCATTGTCAAGGAAGATTGACAGGTTGTTAGTAAGCGGAAGAACATAGTCGTCAGAGATAATCAGCACATCAACCAGATTGATAGCCAATGTGCCAAGTTTGGCATCTCCATCGACTTCATAAATCTGTCTATCTCGGGAAGAGTCATAGCGCTTTGTGACAGAAGACCCTTCACCAAGAATGAACATGCCATCTTCTCCTATAAATGTGAAGTAGTCCGTAACACATACTCGGGTATCAACTCCCACACAAGCACAAGTCATTTCCTTTGCACCATGATGGATTGTCATTGGGACCTCTACGTTCTGGACAAAGTACTGATTTAGAGGGAACACGAGTTGAGAATTGCCAGCCATATCGGTTGTACCATTACCACCTCTGAACTGGGAGAGTTGGAACTGTTCATAGACGGTGGCGCCTGAATTCACAATGACATTTCCTTCACCTAAAATATATCCCCATGCATATAATTCTGCTCCAGAATTGAGAATCATGGAACTACCCTTCTGCATTTGTATGCAACCATAAGCACCTATTATATTAGTACCCGATTTAGGGTCATTGCCATGAATAGCATAGAGTGTGGCAGGAATACTTATTGTGCCGTTTACAGTAAGAGTAGCTCCTTCAGGAATTGTCAACTGACTGTACTTGTAAGGAGCGATATACGAATGGATGCCCATTGGAGGTCTATTGGCGGCATAGCAGTCGTGTTCATCATTGAAAGGAATGAGAAGAGTTTTGCCCTCAGGAATAACATATTCCTTTGGTTCTAATTCTCCATCGCCCACCAAAACAACTATGCCGCTATCGTTAGCAGCCAGGAATGCCTCGTTCAGGTCGTAATATGGTTTGTCGTTATCATCTGCGAGAAAAACTGGCAACGTTTCCTTGACAAATTCAACACCCACCTTTACGTTCTCATTAAAAGCCTTATTTGCTATTGCAGAATAAGAAAAGTAGGATTTTGTTCCATCTTCATACTGCATATACCACGCAAGAACTTTATATCCTTTTGGTGGAACAGCTGTAAAGGTGATATGTTCTCTTGTTATTAAAGTGCCAGCCCCCTCAATCGTTTTTATTCCATCTGTAGCCGATACACTTCCATCATCTGGCTGGAGGAGAACAACATCACATGTTGCCTTACTTATGAAATTGGCATATACATGCGCTTCATTGATTGTGCTTCCTACTGTTGAACAATTGACATTCACCTGATAAGGATTTGCTAAAGAGACAATCTTTCCACCCTCATCGTCTGACCACCCAATAAATTCGTAATCATTACTTATAGGTTTTGCAAAAGCATAGAATGTTTTTAGTTCACCTTTTGTGTCAGAAGCTTGGGTATTCTCTATAGATTCCGTTTCATACTCGTCATCGAAATCAATATCATCTTCTGCCACATACACCTTGCCCATGCCTGAAGAGGCGGAAGATACATGAACGGTGAGTTTTGCCATATAGCTGTTTGCAGACACCCGTATTACAGATGCTGCTAACAAAACACAAAACAAAAGAATTCTTCTACTCATTAATTGACAATTTATTTCCAAAGGATTAATTTCTCAAGTACCTTAACATCTTCTGCATCTACCTTTCCATCTTCATTAGCATCAGCATTGCTGGATGTATCGGTTGACTTACCATTGATGATGTTTACAAGTGTTACGATATCCTTAATGTCAACTCTGCCATCACTGTTGACATCGCCACTCTTTTTGTTCAAATGCCAGAAACCACCAACATTATAATATATGTCACCATTCTTGACATCTGATGTGGAAACACATTCGCCATCACGATTTTGTAAAGACGCAATCTGCACAGGAATTTCAGAGAAGGATGGTTCATTTCCTGTTTGGGTTGACTGATATGTACTCACTAATTCTCCAGCTTCGCTGCCGAACTGAACAGAACCAGTACCTTTGGAACTGAACAGGTCTGTATGGTTAGATGTAGAATACAAATGTCCATTAACGATAAACTTTCCGTTTACATCAATGGAAGCATCTGGAAGGTCGGCAGCAACACGAGTATGAACCCTTGTTGGGGAATAGGTCAACGGTATGAAACTGCCTGTAAAGCAGTATTTCTCCTTAAACCATGTGTCGTGGTCATAGACAAAGAGGTCTGGAGTTTTTTCCACACCAAGTTGGAATTCTGCTCCTTCATCAATAATCAGTTTGAAGCCAGGAAGCATTGCAACGTCATTATCAACAGTAAGTTTTGAATTTGGATTCAGCTTGACAGTCATATTATTGGTGAGTGGCAAGACATAATCGACAGAAGAAACAGTTTTGCCTTCCTGGGTTATTTCAATTCCACCAATCTTGGCAGAGCCTTCTAATATGTATTCGATGCGATCTGTATTGGCATCATATTTCTTTACTAACGAAGAACCCTTTGAAAGGATAAATAATCCTTCTGTTGAACTTACAAATGTAGCAGAAGTTGGTACAGGTTTACGGTCAATAGACACACACGAGTACAGATTCTCTTTTGCACCATATTCTATTTTAAGGGATGCCTCAATGTTCTGAATGTAATACTGATTCAAAGGGAACACCTTTTGGACATTACCAGCCAAACCGGTAGAAGAGTTTCCACCTCGGAAGTCTGTAAACTGGAAATTCTCATAAACTGCAGAACCAGACTGTGCAACAATGTCACCTTCACCAGTTATGTATCCCCAAGCATAGAGGTTTGCCCCATTAACAAGTGTTATGTTACTGCCCTTTTCCATCTTAATATGTCCGTAAGGACCCTGCACACATCCTGCATATTTCGAGCCACCATTTCCTGCTGCAATTTTCGCAGACACGCTAACGGCTCCTGAAACATTGAGATGAACACCTGGAGCAAGAGTCAAAGTCTTGTACAGGGATGGAGTAGTATAATTGGCGTTGGATGTGAATCCATAATTCTCTGGTTCTTCTTCGTAACAGGTGTTGTCTGCATCAAAAGGAATCAGCAAGGTTACGCCCTTAGGAATGAACGCATTGGATTCCAACGTGTAATCTCCAATCATTTTTACAACCTTATCATCAGGAGATTTCAAGGCAGCACTAATAGCCTCTGTAAGAGTCATGTAGTATTCATCTGCGACCTTGAAGTAACCTGCCTTAAACTCAGCACCGATCTTAGTTTCTTTGGTAAACGACCTTGTAATTGTGGCGTTAGTATCTTCCAAATACGTCTTGTTGCCCTGAGCATCCATTTCATACCAACGATAGAAGCCATAGCCATTATGAGGATTGGCGGTGATTGTCAAAGTATAGTTATCATGTGTCTTAACTGGAACACCAGGAGTAATCTTTGGATAATTCTCTACTCCAGTAGTGGCGTATGAGCCTAAACCATCGGAAGGAAGGTATGTGACATCAAAACTTTTTTCGTTCTTTACGAAAACAGCCTGTACTGTTGCTTCAGGCATAATCTCGCCTTTCAATGCAGTAGATCTGACATAAATAATGGCTTTTTCTGCTTTTGCTGGATCCTCATAGCTGACAATATCATCCGTAGATGACCATTCTTGAAACTTATATCCATAATTTGGCTTTGCATAAGCATAAAAGGGAACATCCGCGTACTTATTATATGGAGCACCAACAGAATCTTGTATCGAACTTTGACTATGTGTTTTTGTTATAGACCCTGTATATACAGATGGGAGAACTACGTTATTTTCATCGATTTCCAAATAAACAAAACCTTCTGCCGTTTTTGATTTTACAGTCAGTTTTGAGAAATACGTGTTAGCACCTGCCATTGCTTGTCCTATAGACATAACAGCAAGCATAACAATAAAAAATAATCTTTTTTTCATTTTATGACTTAGTTTTTATAAAAATCTACTTAAATATCCTTTTATATAATTAATTAACATACTGTACACTGTCATATCAGAATATAGAGGGTACTTGTTTCTGTTATGCCAGATGCATTTAAGAATGTTTATTCTGCTTTCTGTTTTTGACTTTGATTTGCTTTTGGTTGTGCTGTTTTCAAAATTGACAGGAGCAAAAATATCTGCAAAAAGAAGAGCTTGACTTTTGCTAAGTTTCGAGATATTATGCTGACACTCGACATAGTCACACACACCATCGATGGCATTAAGGAACTTAGTCAGGCCATATTTATCGCATAATTCGTGGAATGTTTTGGACAAGTCTGATTTAGCCAATTTCTGCCTAATCATAATCCAATCTGTGACATGGCTCAATTTTATTCCATCTTCTATCAATAGATGTGTACGAGCATGATAAGTGAAGAACAAAGCATCAAAGAGCAACTGCGGATATTCCAACTTGCTATCCTGTATGAATCCTTCCGAACTTTCTGCCAGCATACTCAACAAGCAAGCATCCAACGACATTACCTTTTCGTCGCCCACTTGTCCACAGCAGTGCTGATGGTTCTCGATAGTGACCCCCTTGAACAGTACTCTGGAATGTTTTTGCTCGGACTCATCAACACTAACGCCCGCCAACTTCAACATCTTATTAGATTTGCCAAAGTCACTAACATACACATCAACATCACTACTATATCTATGCTTTGGTTCTGGGTAATATCTTGCAAAAGACATACCCTTGAGAATCAAGGTCCTTATACCGGCTTTGCTCCAGAACTCAGCAAGTTCGCTAACAGTCTCGAACTTCTGGTCATACATATTGACATACCTATTTGCATAGCCTATAGCCTTCAACATTATCCTGCGATCAGGAATAGTTCCTAATGGCATCTTGGCAATTCCATCCGCAAACACTCCTACCACCTTATGCCACCTTGCATATTGTACAACTGCAAACCAATCAACATCTGCAGGAATCGACACATCGTCTGGAGATGCAATTCCTAATCCAACACGCAAAAATGGGACAAGAGCTTCAGCCTCTTTAGACACATCAGAAGAAATATGGAATGGAGATTTTGCCATTCGATCAATTATGACTTTCGCCAAACCATCTTATTTACTATGCCAACGTAGCTCTGGATAATCTTTACGACCTTAGTCGAAACGATTTCGTCGGTATAATTTGGAACTGGCATTCCGTGGTCGCCGTTGTTATTCATATCAACAGCACACTCTACAGCTTGGAGAAGAGACTTCTCATCTATACCTGCAATGAAGAAGCAACCCTTGTCGAGTGCTTCTGGGCGTTCGGTAGATGTTCGAATGCACACAGCGGGGAATGGATGTCTCACACTCGTAAAGAAACTGCTCTCCTCTGGCAATGTTCCGGAATCTGAGACCACAGCATACGCATTCATCTGGAGGCAGTTATAGTCATGGAATCCTAATGGTTCATGTTGAATGACTCTCTTATCCAACTTAAAGCCGGATGCTGCAAGTCGATTACGAGAACGTGGATGACAACTATAAAGGATTGGCATATCATACTTTTCTGCCATAGCATTTATGGCATTGAAAAGTGACAAGAAGTTTTTCTCTGTATCTATGTTTTCTTCTCTGTGAGCAGAGAGAAGAATATATTTTCCCTTTTCCAAACCCAATCTCGCATGAACATCACTTGCTTCTATCTCGGGAAGATTTTCATGAAGGACTTCCGCCATTGGTGAACCGGTAACGTATGTTCGTTCCTTTGGAAGACCACAATCAGCAAGGTATCTGCGTGCATGTTCGGAATAAGCCATATTCACATCAGAGATAATGTCAACGATACGTCGATTTGTCTCTTCTGGAAGGCACTCATCCTTACATCTGTTTCCAGCTTCCATATGGAAGATTGGAATGTGAAGGCGCTTTGCTCCTATCACGCTGAGACAAGAATTGGTATCACCAAGTACAAGGACTGCATCTGGCTTGGTCTCAACAAACAGTTTGTATGAACAGTTGATGATATTGCCGCAAGTAGCACCAAGATCATCACCTACAGCATCCATATACACTTCAGGAGCAGCAAGTTTTAAGTCCTTGAAGAAGATGCCATTGAGATTATAATCGTAGTTCTGTCCTGTATGGGCAAGGATTACATCAAAATACTTTCTACACTTATTTATTACTGCTGCAAGACGGATAATCTCAGGTCTTGTGCCAACGATAATGATAAGCTTAAGTTTACCATTATCCTTAAACTTAATATCCGAATAATCAAACTTAGGTAACTTCTCCATTATTTCTATTTTTCTACAGGATCAAAGTATGTATCTGCTCTATTAGGGTTGAATATCTCGTTGCAATACATTACGGTCACAAGATCATGAGTATCACTTAAATTTATAATGTTGTGTGTATAGCCAGGAAGCATTTGAACTGCCTGGATTTTATCTCCACTCACTTCGTAGTTCCAGATCTCACCTGTTCCTTCTTTGCGAAGCTGTATGAGACCATGCCCCGAAACAACTATGAAGGTCTCCCACTTGGAGTGATGCCAATGCTGACCTTTTGTGATACCTGGTTTTGATATGTTGATTGACACTTGTCCACAGTTGAGCGAATGAACCAATTCGGTAAACGAACCTCTTGGATCAACATTCATCTGCAAATCATAAATGGCTTTTTCCTTTGGAAGATAACTGAGGTATGTTGTCATCAACTTGTATCTCAATGAACCTTGCGGAAGTTCTATCATATTGATGCCGCCAATATTAGAAGCTGCCCTTGAGCATTCCTTTATAATGTCAACGATTTCTCCAAGTGTCGTCTTGTGGGTTGCAGGTACACAACAATAGCGACCGTCTTCCTGCAAGATTGTATTTACACCATCAAACTCACAATGATGTTCTTTACCAACCAGCGCACCAATCATTTCATCTACAAGGTCATCAATGTAGAGAAGTTCCATCTCTACAGATGGGTCATTCACCTGAATTGGAAGGTCGTTAGCTATATTGTTGCAGAACGTAGCAATAGCGGAATTATAATTAGGACGGCACCATTTCCCAAAGAGATTTGGAAAACGATAGACAAGAACTCTTGCTCCTGTTTCCTCAGAATATTGGAACATAAGTTCTTCACCAGCCTTTTTACTCTTTCCATATTCCGATGTTCCGAAACGACCAGCCAATGTGGCTTGGATGGAAGAGGATATCATTACAGGACAAGTGTTATTGTACTTCTTCAAGGTGTCGAGCAATGTTGAAGCGAAACCGAAATTGCCCTTCATGAAGTCCTCCGGATTTTGAGGACGATTCACTCCTGCAAGATTGAAGACAAAATCACAGTCCTTACACCATGCTTCAAGGTCTTCTGCAGAAGAATCCACATCATACTCATATACAGCATCAACAACCACACCTTCATACCAACGAGCCTTACCCTCACGAATATTGTTGAGTTGGGAACAAATGTTCTTGCCCACAAAGCCTTTTGCACCTGTTACTAATACACGCATTACTAATGCTTTTGTCTATTTACTGAATAAAATTGCCTTCGCCGCTTAACTCCTTTTGTATGTATTCAAGGGCGGCAATCTTTGTTTTTGTCTCTTCAAGATTCAAACGTCTTGTGTTTTCAGAATTAAACTCTGTCAACATATTGCGTTCTATTTCGCCATCTTTGAAGAATTTGTCATAGTTGAGACCTCGATTGTCTGCAGGGACTCTATAGAAGTTTCCCATATCTTCAGCCTTAGCACATTCCTCATTTGTAAGAAGTGTTTCGTACATCTTCTCACCGTGACGAATACCGATAACCTTAATATCTTCTTTCTTACCACCGAAAAGTTCACAAACAGCTTCTGCTTGTGTCTGAATAGTACAAGCAGGTGCTTTCTGTACAAGGATATCTCCATTGTGTCCATTCTCAAAGGCAAAGAGTACGAGATCAACTGCTTCTTCAAGTGACATGATGAAGCGAGTCATCTTAGGTTCAGTAAGAGTAATAGGATTGCCATTCCTTATTTGCTCAATCCAAAGAGGTATGACAGAACCACGACTGCACATCACATTACCATAACGTGTACAACATATCTTAGTCTTGCCAGAATAGCGTGACTTAGCAACAGCAATCTTCTCCTCTATCGCTTTGGTAATACCCATAGCATTGATAGGGTAAGCGGCCTTGTCTGTAGAAAGACAAATGACTGCCTCTACTCCTGCTTCAATAGCAGCAGTCAACACATTGTCCGTACCGATTACGTTGGTCTTAACTGCCTCCATAGGGAAGAACTCGCAACTTGGCACCTGTTTCAATGCAGCTGCATGGAATATGTAATCTACTCCAGGCATCGCATTCTTACATGACTGCAGACTGCGCACATCACCAATGAAGAACTTTATCTTATGTGCAACATCAGGATACTTTGCCTGATACTCATGTCGCATATCATCCTGCTTCTTCTCATCTCGCGAGAAAATACGAATCTCTGCTATATCTGTACGAAGAAAACGGTTGAGCACAGCATTTCCAAACGAACCCGTGCCACCAGTAATCATCAATGTTTTACCTGCAAA
This sequence comes from uncultured Prevotellaceae bacterium, assembly GCA_937893145.1. Taxonomy (GTDB): domain Bacteria; phylum Bacteroidota; class Bacteroidia; order Bacteroidales; family Bacteroidaceae; genus Minthosoma. Next base: position 24,101 of record CALBJW010000213.1, read on the forward strand.
AATACTCATAAAACAATTTGTCTCTATTCTTTATATTTTAACAACTTTGCAGGAATACCTGCCATAACCGCATTTGGCTCAACATCTTTAATCACAACAGCTCCTGCACCTATCATACAATTTTCGCCAAGAGAATGAACCCCTGTCATTATTGTTGAACCTATGCCACAAAACGCATATTTATGGGCATTGATCAACGCTCCGAAATTACATCCTGTAGATAGGAAAACTCCTTCTTCTAAAACAGTATGATGAGCTATATTTACCCCAGCAGATATCATTGTATAATCCTTAATGACTGTATATGGCATGATATGAGAACCCAAAAGAATATATACCCCTTCTCCTAAAGTTACATTATTAGAAACAATAGCAGAATGATGAATAAAACTGGGAGTTTTATACCCAAGTGCTTTTGCCATAGAAAGAAACTTAACACGGAGTTTATTATCACCAAGGGGACAATATACAGCCTCCACACCATGAGTAGCTTGTAAAGATTCAAGCATAGCGATGTTTCCCAACACAGGAACTCCTCTCACGTATGTACCTATGATTTTTGGATTATCATCCAAAAAACCCACAACTTCTACACCTGCCTCTTGCAAGTAATTCAAATACACTTCCCCGTAAGTGCCTGCACAAATTATCACACTTTTCATATTCAATTAATTAGTCCCATCAAAAGGATACATTGTAGTTGCACATTCATTATTTACATCCTTTCTACTGAGCACGTTCTTTATTGTTAACATTATAATTTTCACATCAGTAACAAAAGAAAGATGATCAACATACCACACATCCAACTCAAATTTCTTTGTCCAACTGATGTTATTTCTTCCATGACATTGTGCCCATCCAGTGATTCCTGGTCGCACATCATGTCTGCGATGTTGTTCATCACTATAAAGAGGAAGATAATGAACTCTCAACGGTCTTGGACCAATAAGTGCCATATCTCCTTTGATTACATTTATTAGCTGAGGCAACTCGTCAAGACTTGTTGAACGAACAAATCTTCCCACTTTTGTCAGACGCTTCGCATCAGATAGCAGATTGCCGTCCGCATCCTTCTCGTCGGTCATGGTCTTAAATTTAATAATCTTAAATATCTTTTCATCTTTTCCCGGTCGTTCTTGAAAGAAGAACACTCCGGCACCTTTATTTGCCACACGCAATAGTAGAGCGACTATTACCAATACCCACCATATACAAAGCAAAACGGTAATTGATAAGATTAAATCTAATATGCGCTTAATATAATTCTTATACATTCTATTAAATTGCATTTATTATAGCTTCATAAGTATTCTGGACCGTATAATTCTTCAAATAAAAATTATACCCATTTTCGCCCATTTGCTTTATATCACTTTTTAGCATTTTATCCAAGACTACTGTAAAAGCATTTACATCATTACTTGGGCACCAATATCCATAACCATTTTCCTCTGCTATTCTACCAATGTCGCTAACAGTATCAGTAGAAGCGATAATAGGCATCTTATTCATCAAATATGGTAGCAAACGGCTTGGATAATTTGGAATAGTGAAACGAAAATCTAAGAATATCAGTCCTACATCACAAGCATTTGCCAACCTATCATAATCAGCCTTGGGTAGTCTTCTAAACAAAGAAATATTTTCTGGTCTATTCACACTATACCATGAAGCAAATTTTGAATACTCTGTGCCGTCTCCAATAACTACAAAATGACAGTCCTTCCTATCCTTTGATGACTCCAAACATTCTATCAAGAATGGTATTCCTTGTGGCTTTCCAAGATTTCCACCATATATGAATACTGTCTTGTCTGTAGGAAGAGAATATTTTCTCCTCACATCCAAGCGTTCCTCATCGGAAAGGTGTACAACAGAAGAAGCATCGTAGCTATTTGGACAAACACCCACCTTTTCTTGTTTTAGGTCAGAATTATGTTCAAGCAGATACTTCACATTAACAGGACTCATACATCCAATAAAATCCGAAATATCATAAAGTTCCTTCTCCTTTCTGCGGAAATTACGATACAACAGTCCCTTCACTCCTTTGGTTGAAATCATTCCTATATCCACTGCATTCTGTGGGAAGATGTCTTTAAGCATTAAATATGTTTTTGCGTTAGGATTGCATTTCTTCACATACTTAATTGAATTCAGAAGTGTAATTGGCGGTGTAGAATAAAGGATAAGATCAAAATCTATATCAGAGAAATATTTCTTTATTGCTCTCTTGTACAAATAGTCGATGGAGAATTGCCCAATGCCTTTCTCTACAACGCTCTTTGTCTTTTGAACATTCAAAGTTCTTACCCTTAGAATCTTAACCCCATCACTATCTATCAATGAGGTGGGTTTCCCCTCACTCCTCTGACACGGAGTCACCACACACACACTATGTCCACAATCCCTAAACTCACGCATCAAGTCTGTATAAATTCCAGGCATGTTGACATCAGTAATTACGGACATTGTAAGAAATATAACATTCATCAGTTTACTTTACTAACAATTCATTGTACAAATCCATGTACTTACTATAACAGCTACACTTATCATACTTTTCTCGTGCTAAAGTAATACAAGCATCAGAATAATAAGGTTTGCCATTTTGACGTATGAGTTGTATCTTAGAATATATATCCTCAACATCTTTGTTTTTAGCAACATATCCTGTTTGTGGAGTTATAAGATACGGCTGTGCTGTGTTGTCATACACTACAGCTGGAGTACCACAAGCATATCCTTCTACTATAGTCAATCCAAATGTCTCTGCAGCAGACATGCTAACAACAACGTCTGCTCGAGTATATAATGCTGCCAATTCTGTCTGACAGTTTGTCCGATTTATTCCTATTATATTATTCGGCAATTTTCGAATTATATCATTAGAAACACCGACTAAGACTATTATCTCATCATCTTGCAGCATCATACTCAAGCGTTTATAATCATCCAACCCCTTACTTTTGCTCTTCCATTGAGAACTAACTCCTAAAATTACAAACTTATCATCCAAAAACTTTTTCAACTGAGGAAAATATTCCTCAATTGGAGTTGGAATAAAGACTTCCGTATCAATACCATTATTTATTACACGAACATCTCTATCTTTTAAGAATGAATCATGAACAATATTTCCGACCCACTCAGAAACAGTAGTAACAACCATATTTTCACACCCTCCTATATACTTCCTCTTCAGCTGATAATTACGCTTGCTTCTATCAATTAGATTATGTTTTTGTGGACAATCATGACATCCTTTTTGCCACCTTGAGCAATTGCTTCCTACAAAGTGCGCACATCCACCTGTTATAGCCCAGAAATCATGAAACGTATATACAACTTTTATATTTGAATGATTTAGATAATCAAACAAAAGCGGATAATTCAAATAATGATCATGAATATTATGAAGATGTACAATGTTAGGATTAATTTTCTTTATCTCTTGGATAACTCTTTTTGTTATATGTCTCGAAGCAAGTCCTTCATTATCCAAAACTCGGTTTTCCAAATAATGCTCATATACATCAAGTATATTTGAAAAAATACTTGCTTTGGAATCCGAAGGGTTACTATATCTTCCATATATGACATAGGTGTCCCAACCAAAACTTCTTGCTATAGCATTGCACTCTTCTGCAATTCGCCCTGTTGACCCCCAATTAGAAGTAACATTTATTTGAAGGAGAGTTGGCATAGTTACGCTTTACTACATGGTCCAACAGTAATGGATGTTTCTTGTCCATTCTTCAAGTCATCAATCAAAGCAAGAAGATTTTTGACAGCATTATGCGGAGACCATATTTCCGTTATTGATTTATATCCTTTCTTTGCTATACGAATTCTTTCTTCAGGATTATCAAGTAACCACTTTACTTTCTCGTACAGACTTTCTATATTGCAGGAATTAAATATCACGCCCGTCACACCATCATCAACCAAAAAGTGTGTAGAACCAATTGCATCACTTGCCACGACACAGCATTCATTATTCATAGCTTCATTCATTACGACTCCCCAACCTTCATTCTTATCACTCGTAAAGAGAAACAAATCAGACTCAGCCATCCTCTTGTTTACTTCATCATTTACTATACTACCATGAAAACGAATTAAATCAGAAACACAAAGTTTATCAGCCAATGCGCACATCTTTTCTTTAATTTCACCATCTCCTATCATGTCTATCACGAATTCATATCCATCTTTTTTTAGCTTAGCTGCTAAGTAAGCTACAAGTTCTGGATGTTTCCATTTTAAGAAACGCGAACACCATAGTATTCTAACTGGCAGGTTCTTTTCAAAACACTCTTTTTCATTATTTTGTTTAGGAGAGACAAAATACCCCCATCTATAATGTCTATATTTGTATGCAAGCAGTTTTTCGTCATCTTGTGAGGTATATGAACTTGCACATAATTTATACCAATTCTTTTTAGGAAATATAAAATGATAAGTAAATAACCATCTTAACAACCGAGGTGAACAAAGGTTCAACACCCCTCGTTTTAACCAACGCTCCGCAACCTCAAAAGTAAGTCCCTGGCCATATTTAGCACGTTCTATTGCATACTTCAAAGAATCTGCTCCGAATATACACACATCAGCGTTCTTCGCTAAATTGAAAGCCAAATTTTCTTTTTCTGTTGATTCGAATGCTCGAACACAATATTCCTTTGTCAAACTATAATCTTCACCACCTTTCAAATAAGTTTGATTTGTCGGAATTGTCGAAACGAAACAAAAATCACCTCTCAATTGATTATACAATTCGTCAGCTATCATTACTTGATGATGATTCAAAACATTAGAAAAAAAGGCAAATTTCATCTATACATTTCTATTTTAGTCATTGCTTCTTTCCACTTGTTCGTATTAAACATGTCAGAAACAATTGTTCCTTGATTGGAATATGTTAACAATACTTCATCAGTTTTTTTTGATATCAGATATATTTGATTTTTAAATTCTTGTAGTTGAGAAGAAACCACAAAATACCTTACTTCCCTTAACTGACTATATTCCATTGTAGATATTACAATTCTATTATGTAAAAGAGCTTCTATTATTTTTGAAGGAAAATTACACTTGTTTTCTGGATAGTTCTCATCTCGTGTACTTAACTGAAATGTACACAAATGAAGTAATTCTATATACTTTTCAAACGAGACATTGCCATACCAATAAATATTGCTGTATTTTTTTGAATAAGCAATTAATAGGTCTTCGTTATCCGTCTTACCAGTTATATGTAATTCACAATTGGGGAGCTTTGAAAAAGCGGTCAGTACCATTGTTAATTGGCATATATTCTCATATAGAGCACCAGAAAGAAGAAACAGATTATTAGGACTTGCAATTTTAACATCTACCTCGGCACTATTTTGAACAACTCCAGCAAGAGTTATTGAATTTGTATTGGTGAAAAGCGGTGAATTCGCTAAACATATGTTACCATGACAAGAATTTATAACACGAAGAAATATCCAACTACAATCAAAGATACTGGAAGTTGGAGTATAATCTAGAACTATTACATTTATTTGAACAGACCTTTTAAATATTCGTAATAAAAAATAAAGCAGAATATTCAAGGTAGTTATATTATACAACCAAACAATAGAATCTTTTTCTATTCGCTTATAAATATAAATCTGCTCCGTTAATGCAGCTAATTTTATTCCAATTTTACCTTTTTTTCTCAAAAAACGATTGTAAACTAGTTCATAAGTACTATCATCAAATGCTTTTGATTCTAATTCGCCACCAATAAAAGTACCTAAAACACTATATACTTTATCAAAAATTCCACCACCAATTAAGTTAAAAGAAAAATTACAAGCCGCTCTTGAAATTCTATACTTTTCAACTAATTCTGAAGACAATATATGTGTTACAAAAACTCGTTTCATTATTCGATATCTCAAAAAGAAGAAAGTATTGATGTTAAGAATAAAACATTCAGAATATAATTAAAATGTCACTAAAGTCTCATGTTTCTCATAATTTCCAATATAAATAACCACAACAGGTAAAGCTAAATATAATGGATAAAAAATAAAACCTTCACCTTGTAATGAGATAAAAACCAACCCTAATATATATAAGGCAACTTTTATCGAATGTTGTTTTTTTATATTGTGAAATAATATTACAAAATAATATAACATAATAACACCTCCGAAATATAACAACATGAACACTATGCTATTACCAGTAGATATATCATATTCTTCTGTATTTATCCCCAAAAACAAATGTTTTTTTATGAGTGTTCCAAATCTAATATAATCGCTGATACGCCCCTGGGCAGAGTCTATATCTTGGAAATTATTGAGAATCTTATCGTACAAAAAACTAATTCTATAAAATGCAAAGACACATAAACCCAATAAACCAATAAATAGAAAAGACCTTCGTAATCTACTCAAATTAGCAAAATATAGTACATAAAAAATTAAAATAAAACCATATGCAATATAACCTGTTGTGCTAAAAGTAGTCAATAATGCGCATGATAATATCAATAAACATAATTTTTTGTTCTTGAAATCTTGTATTAACAACAAAAATGCTATTGCCAAATTTAAATATCCTTGATATGCACCAGGTTCCCAAAACATTCCAGAATTTCTAAAAACTAATCCACTATAATCGGTATATAGCTGAGTATAAATAATTAAACTATATCCTATATCAGAAGTTTGTATTCCGGGTATTAAACCATAAAAAACATTATAAAGATAAAAAAGCAGTGAAAGGCCTGCTAAAACTACCATAACTTTCACATACTCCATTACAAATTTGTCATCCAACATTATGAAAATGGCGACTCCTATATATATTCTAGCCAAAACAAACAATTGACTATTTAGACTCAAATTAAATATTGAAATTTGTTGTAATAAGAAAATAATTACAAACAAAGATGAATATTTCACAAAAGTCAACAAAATAGTATACCTTTTAACTACTGCATATAATAAAAGAAACAGTGCTAATGCACCATACATTTCTCTTACATAAGGAGAATACACAAAAATTGGATTACCACTTACTAAAAGTAAAATAAAACAGAAAAGAAAGCTTATATGTTGCGTAATATATCTAAACATATATTAAATAGTCATACGGTTAACTAATGTTATTAGTATTTTTCAATATATCGCTATATATATGATATTGATTATGCGAAACACTTTCTATATTCTGCCGATTCGCACTTACAAGAAGCGATTTTCTTGATTGCTCTATAGCATAATTAGGATCTTCTATTAATTTTTGAATTAAGTAAGCACACATGGTATAATCACTTTTGGGGAAATATAGAACAGATCCCTCAGGACCTAACTCCCCCATTGCACCTGAATATGATGCGACAACAGGAATACCAATGTACATCGCCTCTGCAACTACCATACTATAAGACTCTACATGAGAAGGATTAACAAAAACTTGACAATTTTGATAATACTTTATAAGGGACGTTGCATCTAATTTGTCTAAAAATATAATACTATCTTGCAATCGATGTTTTTTTATAATTTTATCAATTAGTCTACGATACCCACTTTTACGAATGCCTTTTTCTATGCTTCCTGCCATAAAAAGTTTTGCATTAGGGTATTTTTTATGCACAACACTAAAGGCTCTAACCAGAGTTAATGCACCTTTTAGAGGCAAACTAGTTATCGCAGTGGAAAATATGGAATATTGGTTTATTTTATTAAAGACCCATTTAGATGCAGAATAGAACTCATCTCTTAACGCTATTCCCGTATTATACAAAGTTGCATTTGGATTAATTTCTTTTACATACGCTTTAGACCATTCTGATTGAACAGAAATATTTCCAAATTTTTTAATTATTCCTCTTTCCCTGTTGATAATTGACGCATAATTATGGCGCATAAAAGGAAGAGAAGATGTCGGTTTTAGAAATTCCTTAATCGACCAACAACGTAGAAATTCCTTAAAATTCAGTTCTCCATAAAAATTATCTGCCACGGTTGATACAACTCCCTGCATTTCTAACAAACATGGTATACCTGGAGCCATTGTATCAAAAGAAAGTGTTCCCCAAAAATCCTCTGTTCCCCAAACATGAATAATATCTGGTGATTCTTCTCTAATGATATTTTCTATGCCTTCTACATATATTTGTGATTTATTTTCTTGTTTAGGAAGCAACCATTGTTTACAACAATATGTGTATTCTTCTACTATTCCTTCCACTTCTCCCTTTGTTACTAAAACTATTTGTAACTCGGGATAATAGATTTGTAAAGCTTCAATCATGCCAGATACCCATGTTCCCGAACAATATATTTTCGATTTATGTACTCTTGAACTTGTAAACCACAAAATTTTCATTTCTATTCTTCTGATATTATTCAACTAATTAATTAAGTGTTTATATTTGTCGCTTAACTCGAAAGGAAATGTAGATAACAGTGGACCAATATCATATCTTGGTAATTTATACAGACTAAGAGCAGAATCTACAGCATTCATATTTATTTCATGACAAAAGTCTAAACAATTGGAATTAGTCCTACCAATTCCCCTGAAATAGTCTTCAAATTTAAAATCGCCACCTAATATTAAGTTTGAGAACTTTATCCTCACATTAGGTATTTTATATGCATCTGAAATAATCAACCCGTGCAATGAACTTGATACTATATTCTCACACATAAGAAATTCATTAATAACATTTTGCCAATTATTATAATTCTGCAAATCTATAAAATGTATTTCAGGATGCTCTTCTCTAAATCTTCTAACATGAGGAAGATTATAGTCCACAAAATGAGGAACTACTCCCAAACTATATCTTTTAGAAATCGTTGGGTTATAAACTAAAGGTAATAATAACGCAGGATCTCCAAAACAATCAGGACATTTGATACCAAAACTCTCTAAATAGTCTTTTGTCAAAGGTCCTCGTACCAAGAGTACCCTTTTAGCTTTCACTTTTCTCATTTTATTTCCCATCATTGCTCCGCTTCCCCATATAATGCTATTAGAGTTACTACAATACTCGATACAGGAGCCAATACCTAAATAATTTTTACTTGACAAATGAAAAAATTCATCATATTTAAGGATTCTTTTTCCTGTAAGTTCTTCCAACAAATAGACATTCAAATCATCTCCAAAATTATATTTGATTAAAGACAAACCTTTCCATTTTACTGCCATTTGCAAGAAAATATAAGAATCTTTCTTTAATTCAAATAATTTAATTGTATTCACAAAGCGTTTATCGAAAAATTTGAACCAATAATAAATATTTCTAATTATTGTAGAAAACCACATCATCTCTCGAACATATTATTGATTCTTGTAGAAACTACACTATAAATTTTACGGATAAAAAAATCCTTCTCACTATTCTTCATCCCAAAATAATAAATGGCTAATATGATAGTAATAGCAATTAGCAACAACTCAAAAATCAAATATCCTGCTTTATTTCCTATAACACTATGGATAAAGAATGAGACAATAATAGAAATGCCGAACACCTTAAAAACAGGACTATAAACATCCTTAATGAATTTACGAACAGAAAACTTTACAATTGGTTTAACAACAAGTATTCGAGCAATTTGAGCTACAGCAGACACGACAAAAACAACATAGTACACTATCTCTGGTGAGCCTCCCCAGCATAATGCTAAATACGCAAAAGGAATAATCAGTAAAAGTATTGATCCTACAACTATTTGATAATTCTTTATATTTCCAGTTGCATTTGCTGCTGTCATTACAGGTGTAGACATACTATTTATTAACATAATAAGCAAGTTTATACGCAAAAAATTTATAGTATGGTCTGGGACATCTACCAACCATATGTTTAAAAAGAATGCAGCTTCAACAATAATAGGTAGAGAAATAAAAAGCATTAGAAAAAAAGAGTACTTACAACTTAAAAAAACCAACTTATGCATCTGAGCAAGTTCACCTGCTGCATAGTATTTGATAATTTGGGGATTTAATGCTACTTGAAAATTAACAACCAATCCCTGAACAGCATTGTCAATTTGATTTGTTACTGCTCTTGCGGCATTTACAATAGGACCAAAAAACACATTAATAAGAATATTTAATCCTTGATTCATTCCAACATTCGCAAAACCACCAAAAAGAGACCAAGATGTAAAACTTGCCATTTCTTTAACAAGTATTTTATCCAAAACAAAATGATAATTTGATTCTTCAAAATGTGTTATACAATATTTGGTATAAATTGAACGAACTATTATCTGAACCATCAGCATCAATAAAGCATACAATACAAGGCGGTCATAACTTACAAATGCAAGTATAGTGACTAATAGTAGTTTTAGAAATACTTCAAAAACACTAATAAAAGCAAAAGTGGACATCTTCTCATGAGCCACTATGCAAGCATTATACGGAATACTAATAATTAAAATTAAAGTAGAAAAAATACTAAACTGATAAACCCAAAATGCCGCAGTTACTCTGTCTGTAGGAATGACTAGATGATTTTGCACAAACCATAGACCAATCGTTTCTGCTAGAATTAAAATAACAAACGCTATACCCCAATGAATACACATTGCAGTATTAAACACAGCTTTTAATCTATTAGAATTTTTTGTACCTATTTCAAATGTTAAAAACCTTTGAGTTACACTTGATATTGTCCCATTAAGAAATGCAAACATTGTTACGACACCGCCTACCACGTTGTAGATACCATAATCTTCTACACCCAAGATATCCAATATAATACGAGAAGTATACAAAGATACTATCATCGTTAATAGCATCCTCACATATAAAAAAACTGTGTTTTTTGCAATCCTTCTATTATTAGACAAAATATCCACCACAATTAAGAATAAAATTAAACTCAATCTATGTCATATTTACAGTACTTTTGGGGAAAACCAACTGGATTTATAACTTTTTTTTACAAAATTTATTATCGTTGAATAAATAACAATAAAAATGATAGTGGAAATAAAGGTTCAAAAAGGTTACAACTTAGAAACACTTACAATTCTTACAATTTGATCCTTCAGAAGCTTTAACATTAAGAGTACGACAATCAACAAAAAATATCTAATAATAGAATTCCACTCAAAATAGTGCTTCATCACCACAATGATTATCTGAGAAAAAGCAAGTATAAGATAGGTTTCCTTACCTATCGATTGTAGTATTCTCGATAAAAATTGAGTATATTTTTCAATATATGATGATAGAGTAAATAACATCGCAGTACCAGAAAGTGCTGCAATTGTTTTTATAGAAGTAGGGTATACATGATTGTATGCCATATCCATTCGATAATAATGAGATATAACAATTGTTAAAAGAACACCTATAACTCCAATACCCCACTTAGGAGTGTCAATATACTTTGTATACTTCTTAAAAATCGAACCCAATATAATTAGAGCAGATGCATAAGGTACTGAACTAATATTCCATGTTAATTGTATTTCGTGTTTATTGAGAAATCCGCCCAACATTGCTAATAAAATCACATAAACCACTTGTAATGATAAGTTCGATGTTCTCATTACCACCTTTGCAATAATCATGCTAAAGAAAAGAACAGGTATAAACCATAAGGCAAAACCACTCCAGCCATTTATAAGCCAATCGGTAAAAGTGATGAGGCCAAGATAACATGAAATTAAAAGAACCAATATGGAGTAAACAATAAAAGGAACTATTAAACTATAAAATTTCCTTTTGACATATTCGCCAAATTTATATTTGGTCCAATCTGTACACCACCCGGACGCTATGAAGAAGCATGGCATATGAAAAGCCCAAATAAAATCACTTACAAAGTGAGGTATTGTAGTATGCCCTAAAACAACAAGAATTATTGCAATTCCTTTAGCAACATCTATCCAAGGATTTCGTATATTCTGCATTAATTAGATTATAGCAAATAGAAATAGGCTCAATCAAGACTTATTTTAATAAGAAAAGCACTTGGCAATTATATTCTGAATCTATACTTATACTCCAATACCCACTATATGAGTACTCGAGTACTCTCTATATGGGTACAGGAGTACTCACTGCAGAGTACTGAGAATTAATGGAGAGTCATTGTTTTTTGCATGAAAAACTCAAAACAACTATACATCTATACATAAGGGGTGGTGGGAGTTAGCTACAGGACTGAATGTCTGCACGTTACGAGTATGTATGGTTTATGTAACTGGTATGTATAGTTATGTATAGTTGAACTGATTTGAGTTGATTTGTCTTTTTTGTTGATGTAACGCTATGTATAGTTGAAACCAACTATACATAAAGGGTACATACGACCATACATTATGATAACACACTAAATATCAATACTTAAAGTGAGGATTTTTGGGGTTTATGTATAGATGTATGGTTGTATTGACTTTTTTACATGAAACTTGCGGTGAAGTGAAGTCATTCTTGCGGTGAAGTGAGGTCATTCTTGCGGAAGAATGAGGTCTGCTATCAGGACAGAGGAATGGTCCGTTCTCATTCTTTCACAAACCTTGCTCCATCATCAGGTTTTACCCAATAGGTTTTGAATGTTGTGGCATATTCGGGGAATTCGGCAAGATACTGGTCGGTTACGGCTTTCTCGATAGACTCTTTGTGCTGAGGATCAACAAGGGCGATGACTGCACCTTTGAAACCTGCACCAGAGAAACGACCACCATAGACTCCCTCAAGACCACGCATAGCTTTGTAGATGGCTATGAGTTCTGGGGAACCACATTCATAGTTGTGGATAGAAGATTCGCAAGAATCAAATGACAGTTTTCCAAAGAACTGGAGATTGCCTGTTTCCCATGCTGTGACTCCCTGTCGAACACGACGGTACTCTGAATAGAAATGCTCGGCACGACGAGCAAAACGAGCTGGCATGATGTCACGAGTCTCATCGTAGGTTGCCTTCGGAATGTCACGGAGGAATGTCTTATCGAAAGTTTTGAGAGGCTGTTCTTTGTAAGCAAGCATATTCCATGCAGCCGTCTTGCACTCGAAGACACGAAGGTTATAATCAGAGTTGACAAGACTACGCGTGAGACCAGAGAAGAAGATGCCAATCTCAAACTCAGGCATTTCTGGATTCTTCTTTACTACTCGATATTCATTTGAATCACAATCAAGGAAAAGAAGTCCATCTTTCTTGCCAAGTGCTATACAAGCCTGATCAAGAAGTCCATTGTTAAGTCCGATGTATTCTCGTTCTGCTTCAGAAGCAATGAGAACAACTTCAAAAGGAGTAAGTTTGATGCCATTAGCCTTAGCAAATGCCATGACATAAGCTATAAGAACTGCTGCTGATGAGCTAAGTCCGCCAACAGGAAGACTACCCTTAATGACACCATCTATACCTTTGGTGAGTTCAAAGCGTTTCTTGAGTGCATACTTTGCACCTCTGGCATAATCGCCCCAGTGCTTTTCTTTCACCTCTGTTCGCTTGAAGATGTCAAAATGTACATCTCCGTCGAAAGTGAGCGACTTGAGATTAACCTGACTATCCTCTCGAACATTAAACCAAAGGTCAACACCTTTATCTATGGCAAAACCTGTTACAAGTCCATGCTGATGGTCAACATGAGCACCGAGAGGACATACTCTATAAGGAGAAAATATATGGAAATCGTAATCCATTGTTATACTTTGTTACTTATTTTGATTCACCGTAATAGCGAGCATACCACTGTGCAAATGAACGAAGTCCCTGGCGAAGTGAGGTTGATGGTTTGAAACCGAAATCCTCCTCAAGTGCAGACGTGTCGGCATACGTTACAGGCACATCTCCTGGCTGCATTGGAACGAGTTCCTTGTGTGCCTCAAAGTCATAGTCGGAAGGGAGAACATTGGCTGCGATAAGTTCCTCTTGGAGGATAGTTACGAAATCGAGAAGGTTCTCTGGAGAATTGTTACCTATATTGTAAACCTTGTATGGAGGAACAGGAAGTCCATCCTCACCATTCTGTTTTTCTGGAGCGTGCTGCATAATGCGAACAACGCCCTCTACTATGTCATCAACAAATGTAAAATCTCGTTTGCAGTTGCCATAGTTGAAGATTTGAATGGTCTTACCTTCACGAAGCTTATTTGTAAAACCGAAATAAGCCATGTCCGGACGACCTGCAGGACCATATACAGTGAAGAAACGAAGACCTGTTGAAGGAATGTTGTATAGTTTGCTATAAGCATGAGCCATCAACTCATTGCTCTTCTTTGTTGCTGCATAAAGCGAAACAGGATTGTCAACCTTGTCGTCTGTAGAATAAGGAATCTTCTTATTAGAACCATATACACTTGAACTACTTGCATAAACAAGATGCTCAACTTCGTGATGACGACAAGCCTCAAGGATGTTATAAAAACCAATAAGATTGCTTTCAATATAAGCATCTGGATTTGTGATGGAATAACGAACCCCAGCCTGTGCAGCAAGATTTACTACAACTGTGAAATGATGCTCTGTGAAGAGTGATTCTATAATTGCTTTGTCTGCAATGTTTCCTTTTACGAAAGTCCAGTTGCGACCGAGTGCCTCAATTTCATTCAGACGCTCATACTTGATGTTAACATCATAGTAGTCTGTAATAGAGTCAATACCTACAACATGAATATCCTTCACATCGTGAAAAAGTCGCTTAACAAGGTTTGAACCGATGAAACCAGCTGCACCAGTTACGAGGACTGTGCTCCCTTCTAATGAAATATTGTATGGTAACACGTTTGTTATTGTTTATGTGTTAATAATATCTATGAAGTTGAGAATTACAGAAGCATCATTTAGTGACTCCGTACTTTTCACAAGCTTCATAGTAAGTGTCAAGTGAACCGATATCAAATCTACCAGCAGTCATCTGCCAAGCATACATTTCTGTATTATCAACCATATAGTGAGCAAGGTTGCCCGGTGCATCCTTACCACATCCATTCTCGATGCTATGGCGAACAAGTTCGAGATCTTTCTTTTTGTAAATGTAGAATGGAGGAACTGCCCAGTGTGATTTTGGTTGCTGTGGCTTTTCCTCCATATTGATGACTTTGTTGTTTTCATCAAGAACAACAACTCCCGTACGCTGAAGTTTCTCTATGGAAGGTTGTTCATGACACATTATACAAGAAGCATTCTTTGCATTCGAATAATCGACAAACTCACGGAAACTGAAGAAGAGAAGATTGTCTGCAGCTACAACAAGAAGATCGTCCTCCCAGCCTTTCTCATCTGACAAGCCTGATTCTTTCTGTCTCTTTTCTAAAATGTCCAATGCATAAAGAAGATCACAAACCGCACCAAGTCGTGTGTCGTTTGTCTCAGTACCATCGTCAATGATAGTTACAGGTTTTGTATAATTCTGACTCTTTGCCCACTCTTCAAAAATTGAAGCAAATTTGTGGTTTGTTATGATGATATGTTCATCAATCTCTGGTATAGCATCGATATCATCGAGCATACGACCAAGAATGGTGCTATCACCAATCTTGAGAAGTGGCTTTGGGAAATTCTTTGTCAGTTCTCCCAAACGAGTTGCATAACCAGCTGCAATAACAATATTCTTCATAAAACTATTTTATTAGAGGAGATTACCTCTTTCCTTGTCAAGGTAGTACTTGTATGTGCCGACAGTGAGTTCATCGCAGGCTGCTTCGTCACATACTACGATAGCATGTGGGTGCATCTGGAGCATTGAGGCTGTCCACTTGTGTGACACCTCACCATCGATGATGTGCTGAAGGGCACGAGCCTTGTGGTGGCCGTTACAAACGAGGAGAACCTCCTTGGCTGCCATAACTGTTCCGATACCAACAGTGAGAGCCTGCTTTGGTACGAGGTCGAGATTTCCTTCGAAGAAACGACTGTTGGCATGGATTGTATCTGTTGTAAGAGTCTTGATTCGAGTTTTTGAAGTGAGTGATGAACCTGGTTCGTTGAATGCAAGGTGACCATCAGGACCAACACCACCCATGAAGAGGTCGATACCACCAGCTGCCTCGATAGCTTTCTCATAGTCCTCACATTCCTTGATAAGGTCTGGGGCATTACCATTGAGGATGTGTACATTCTCTGGTTTGATGTCGATATGAGAGAAGAAGTTTGTCCACATGAATGAGTGGTAACTCTCTGGATGGTCTTCAGGAAGGTTCACATACTCATCCATATTGAAAGTGATGACATTCTGGAATGAAAGTTCACCAGCTTCATACATCTTGATGAGCTCTTTGTAGAGTCCAATTGGCGAAGAGCCTGTTGGACAACCAAGCTTGAAAGGCTTTTCTGGTGTTGGATTTGCTTCTTTAATTCTGTTTGCCACATAAGTAGCTGCCCACTTCGACAAGAGGTCGTAGTCTGGTTCAATAATTACTCGCATAAGTTAATTTGATTTTATTAATTGTTGTTCTAAGATTCCTCAAAAAGTACAAAAAGGGGACACTCAAAACCTACGTTCCGAGCGACCAAAATAACTGTTTGTTTAAGCAAAATTTTATAATAGTTTTTGACATCTCTAAACGACTGCTATCCAGCGAATCTTCGAGCTTCTTCACGTGCGCTATTATATATGGTGCAAATTTAACTCTTTTTTTTCAATGAAAATGTTATAAATCTCTAAAAAAAATACCATTGCGGAACAAATAGAGCAAAGTAAAGGAAAGATTGTATAAATGGGCAAAATAAAACTTATGCAATCAAAACAATCAAAAAAAAGAACCCTTTGGCAGTCCAAAAGGTTCTTAACAGTATATCAATTCGACCTTACAAAGTCGAACATTGTTCTTATAATTCGTGCTTAATCTTGTCGTGTACACTTATCTCATGTCCAATCTGCACTTCAAGGATTGTGAGAGTTGTTTCGGCAATGACGGTGTGGCAACATCCAACTGGAAGATTGATAACATCTCCAGCCTTGACAGGAGTCTTTTCGCCATCCACGATGGCAGTTCCTGTACCTGAGAGAACGGTCCAAACTTCAGAGCGATGCTCGTGCGAATGGTAGTTCATAGAATGTCCAGGATTAAGAGTAACCTTGATTGTCATGCTATCCTTGAGCACATCAAGAACATGGTAGTTACCCCACGATTTTTCAGCAAACATAATCTGTTGTTCAAACTTATCAACGTATGGTTTGATATAACTGCTCTGCTCCTTATCACTAACAAGGATACCTTCTGCCGATGCACTGACAATCACATCTTTAAGTCCCATACATAGGATTGGTACATTGAGTTCGTTGATGACATTCACCCCCTCACATTTCTCATTGAGAACAGCCTTACCCATAGTAGGTTCTGTCATCGCTTCTGTAAGTGTGTTCCATGTGCCAAGGTCCTTCCATTGTCCACAGAAACGCATCACTGCGATGTTTGGTTCGTGTTCAACAACAGCATAGTCGAAAGAAATCTTTGTGAGAGTGTCATACTTATTGAACAAGTCCTGATAATCAGTAAAGTCAATGAGTTCATGAGCTCTATTAAGAACATATCCAAGTTTGTATGCAAACACACCACCATTCCAAAGAGCTCCTTGTGCAATGTATTCCTTTGCAACAGCTTCAGTAGGTTTCTCCTTGAAGGTTTTAACCGTACTTACCAGGTCTTTACCCTCAGGGATGATATAACCATACTTCTCACTTGGGTAAGTAGGCTCAATACCCATAAGAGTAAGGTTTGCATCACCCTTCTCTGCAAGGTCTGAAAGTTGTTTAAGTGCCTGGAAATAATCGTCCTCAACGTATGGGTCAACAGGACAAACAACAACAGGTTCATTCTCTGCAACACCCATAACATCATGAAGATAAGCAGTTGCAAGAGCGATGGCAGGGAAAGTGTCACGACGACATGGTTCCACACTGATACCCACAGAGTTAACACCCAACTGATTATTGATAGCACTCACCTGAGTTTTGCTTGTAGCGATGGTTACCTTTGCTTCGCTATCAATAGTGCGAATCTGTCGGAACACACGCTGTACCATACTTTCGTATTGATTATCACCAGTCTTGAAAATCTTGATGAACTGCTTTGATCGAACGTCATTTGAAAGTGGCCAAAGGCGCTTACCCGAACCACCAGAAAGAAGAATTACTTGCATATTTTAATGTCTAATATTTTATATGGATTAACACGATAATGGGACTTGCCCACCCAACTTATGACCTTGACAACTGGAAACCTTGTTTAGATATTGTCATATCAACAAAGCGAGAAGTGGATGTGAGAGGATGCTGAAGCAGATGTTCACGTATGAGAGCTGCAGCCTGAGGGTCCTTTGCCACCATATAGAGATAGCCACCACCTCCAGCACCAGGAAGTTTATAGCCAAGACAAAGGTCATCAATCTGCGAACAAAGCGCAGAAACCGCAGGAGGTTCTGTACCAGAATCGAGAGATTTATTCTGTGCCCACGTCTTGCGAACCAACTTTCCATATTGTTGGAAATCATTTCGTTGAACAGCATCAAAGAGATTGAGAGCATGATCCTTCATCTGAGAAAGAATGTCGAGATGTTCCGACGAATTAAGGAACATTCCACGTACTATCTCGGCAAGGATTTGCTTCGCAGTTCGAGTGATTCCTGTATAATAAAGAAGGTGGCATTGAGAGTATTCCGGAGCTGTGAAGATAGTATCAGGAAGCCATCTCACGAGAGGAACCTGATTGAATCCAGGTTCAGTTTGCAACAGTTTGATACCTCCAAGAATACCACCATACTGGTCCTGCCAACCACCACCAGTGGTAAGTAGCTGTTCGAGGATGAGAGTACGGTTTCCTATCTCAAACTTATCCCAAGCAAGTGAACAGAAGTCAGACAATGCACCCAACACGGTAGAAGCAAGAATACTGCTTGTACCGAGACCAGAGCCTGCAGGAATAGCAGACAGAAGTGTTATTTCAATACCCGAACCAAACACCTCCAACTGCTGCTGGAGTGCAGAGAACTTCTCATCGCAGAACTCAGGCAAGAAACCACAAAGTGCGAGTGCTGCTTTCGGTATTGAGAATGGTGAACCCACCTTATTATATTTACGAAGCTCTTCGTATGTTGTGATATGTTCCACCGCACCAAGGTCGATAGAACGACATATAATCTTCAATTCCTTGCATGGCTTCACATACACCTGCAAAGGCTGCTGACCATTGAGGTCGATAGCGAGATTTACAACATTTCCTCCACGAAGAAGGCAATGAGGAGGTGTGTCGGTCCAACCACCAGCCACATCAATTCTTACAGATGAACGTCCCCAGACAATCTGATCAAGATGTGTTGAGAGGCGAGGATGCTGAGGATTGTTTAACGCCCCAGCTACCAGTCCTTGTTGAAGGAGTTGGAAAGCACGTTGCTCATGTTCCACCCCACTCTTTCCACGAAGTTGTTCGACTTGAGAACGGAACATGGAATCATGAATCTGCTGCATTATCGGAGCAGTCTCAGGCAATGCACTTGGTAGAGCAATATCCTCCTCTGCATATATAGATGCAAGGTCCTTGAGATTTATCTGATAGAATATAGAGTTCTGGTAGTTTTTGGCTAATGAAGGAATTACAGCATTTCGGAATGAACGTCTCTGTGCCTCCTGACGAGTGAGATTTGTAAAAGCAGAAATCTCATCAGCCGAGAGACGAGGCAATGAAACATAGAGCGATGCTAACTGTTCATTATCCTCTGCAGAAGGTGCAGGATTGAGCATCCATACAAGAAGTTTTCCCATCTGCTGCTTATCCTCAACAATCGGGAACACAGAAGCACTCTGCAAATCGGAAGTCTTTCCGAGGGCAGAAGCCTCAACACCATGTGCCTTCAACCATTGCGGCATTGGAATGTTGAGGAATAATGTGGATTCGAGAGTTATATCACCACGGAACGCATCACGGAAACCGTATGGTCGAAGCACAAATGCAGAGTCGCCGTAAGCCTCAATGTCAATACATTGGTTTGGCTGAAGAGTGATGTTCCATGAGTTCTCAGGTACACCAGTCAATACATTATTATAAGTAAGGTGGAAACTATCTGGTAAGAAAGAATTTTCAACCCAAATGTTCGAATGTTGTTCTAAGAAACCATTCTTCACTATTGAGTTCTGCACAAACACCGAAGGTTGAATCTTCACACCTTTCTGGATTATCTGTCGTTGATCGAGAACAAGGTTCTGGAGAGATGTTGTTGAAGAAATCATTTCAGGAGTAGTACCGAAATGATAGAACTCGCCTCCCGAAAGAGGGAGAATGACAACCTTCAACTCGTTTAGTTCAGGATCATAATCTATAGGATGAGTGCCGAGAGCAGTACCAAAATCCGAATAGAGGTCGTATGATGTGAATGCAGAAGGCGATGTCAATGGTGCAGAAGACTCATTTTCCCCACCCTTTGAAGCCATAGAACGACGGTTGAGCAATTCGACCGCACGATCCGAAAGCAACCATATGCCTATGTCCATTAACGCAAGATGAGTATGCGACAATTCTGCTTGTCGTTGAGTAGAAGGCTTTTGCAGTACAAAATCAAGAACTTCTGGAGTCTTTCTATTCATGAAATACACACCATGATTCTTGGCAAGCGATGGATCAACCCAAAGACCATAGCACACCACATCAGCCTCCGGTATAGGTTGCAGAGGACGAGTGTTGCGGATAAACACATCCCCACTAACGATGAGAGTTCTTAGCGATGATGGTGCAGCCTGCATAATGTTCTCGTACAAAGAAAGCTGCAAGTCGAGAAGTGTTTGCGAAAGCTTCTGTCCACGAGCCCAACGGAACACAGGAACGGGGAGCTGCACCTTACCACAAGCAGCATAGGCAGGCAGTCGTCTTGACTGTCCTCCAGCATGTACAAGTATCCTCTTCTCCTGTGCAAGCCATTCCGAGAACGAGGTTGCACCCTCTGCTGCTGCAGCTTGGTGCAAAAGCCAAGCAGTGCCACCGCCCGAACCGAGCTTTACGCCTACAGGGTCGGAAGTGGCAAAGTATTCTGTATGTGAAGCACCCGTTAGGGCATGAAAATGCGGAACCACATTAGGTGGAAGCGATAGAAGCTTTTTCATAAGATATTAATTTTCAGATTCAACTGACTGTTCATGAGACAGTGCGGGTTCATCCGCCTTAGGTGTCGGCACCATCTCCTCCTCAAGGACATATCGTTTATAGTACGAAACGAGAATTGTGGTTATTGGTAATGCAATGATAAGTCCGATAAAACCAAGCAATGAACCCCACACCGAGAGTGAAAGCAAAATGACAGCAGCATTGAGTCCTGTCACATTACCCATAATTCGAGGAGTGAGATAACCGTCCTGAATGGTCTGTACCACAGCAAACACTATGAGCACACCAAGCAGTATTCCCCAGAAATTTTGTCCTGTTTCATGTGCTTTCAATATTGCTAACATGATGGCAGGGATAAAACCTAAAGTCTGAAGATATGGAACAAGGTTGAGGAATCCGATAAAAAGTCCGAGAGGAATGGCAAGAGGAAGTCCAATGATTACAAAACCTATCGAGAACAATATGCCCACGATGAAAGCAATAAGCGACTGACCACGGAAATAGCCGTTCATGCCCTTCTGTACATCATGCAGAACACCCGATATAAAACCGCGCTTTGTACTTGGAACCATTCGGATGAAACCGTCTGAAATCTGTTCATAATCAAGCAGAATGAAGAAAAGATACATGATGGCAATCAGCGAACCGAGGAATCCCATCAATGCACTAACCGAACTCGATATCAAACTGAACAGTTGTGGCACGCGTTCCTCTATGAGCGAAGAAATGTCCTTAATGGTCAAAGCCTTCGTTATCTCATCAAGGTTGATATTGTGCTTCACATAGTTCTCTATTTCTGCTGTGATGGCAGTTGTTGTGGAACTGGTGTTCACATAGTCCACCACAATGTCCTTCAGTCTGGCACATTCGTCTATAACTGGAGGGATGATAAGCAGACAAGCAACCGTCAGTGCTGTTATGAGTGACACAATAACTATCAGAATACTCAGTATTCGATACTTGATGTGGCACTTATTTTCGAGGAACTTCACAAACGGATATAGCATATACGCCACAATCCATGCCACGAAGAACGGAATGAGCACACCACTCAGTTTTCGAAGCAACAGATAGATGAGTGCAACGATAATTATACCCGTTACCATTCGGATAAATCTGTCAAATGTGATAGTTTCTTTCAACATATATTTATTATTTTGATGTCAAAGTTAGGTAAAAAAGAGGGATTATTAGCCAGAATAAGGCGATTTTTATAATTTTTAAAGGAAAAATTAAGAGAGATAGATATTTTATTTATAATTTTGCAAACACTAATGTAAACTGTTCGTTGATAAATGCGAGGTTGACACTTTCAATAAAAAGAACAAAAGAACATATAAAAGATGCTGTACATCGTACCAACCCCTGTGGGAAATATGGAGGACATAACGCTCCGAGCTCTACGAGTTCTGAAGGAGGCAGACCTCATCCTTGCCGAGGATACTCGTACAAGCGGTGTGCTGCTATCCCACTTCGATATCAAGAAGCCATTGATGTCGCATCATAAGTTCAACGAACACGAAACATCAGCGTCTGTCATTGAGAAACTCAAGGGTGGAGCAACCATAGCCCTCATCAGCGATGCTGGTACTCCGGGCATCAGCGACCCTGGTTTTTTTCTTGTCAGAGAATGTGTGAAAGAAGGACTCGAAGTGCAAACTCTTCCTGGAGCAACAGCATTTGTCCCTGCATTGGTCAGCAGCGGATTGCCAAACGAGAAATTCTGTTTTGAAGGTTTTCTACCTCAGAAGAAAGGCAGACACACTCGTCTCGAAGTTCTAAAAGACGAAACTCGCACCTCTATTATATATGAGTCGCCCAACCGTCTGCTCAAGACACTGCAGCAGTTTGCAGAAGAATTTGGAGGAGAACGCCAAGTGAGTGTGGCCCGTGAGATTTCAAAACTTCACGAAGAACATGTCAGAGGAACACTCAACGAGGTTATCGACCACTTCACCAACAACGCCCCTCGTGGCGAAATTGTCATAATCCTTGGAGGAAAGATTGAAGACGGCGAAAACGAGAATGAAGACAAAAACGAAGGCAGTGAATTAAACAAAAACAAAAATACTAAGTCTAACAAGTACAAACAAGAATCTTCCCCCGACCCAATGGCTCTAATCATGGGAACAGGAAAGAAAAAGAACAAATACAAGTAACTCATTTGCTAACAATTAAAAAACAATGAATATGAAGAAACTTATCATTTTTGCAGCATGTGCAGCAATGCTCGCAAGTTGCGGTAACCAGAGCAAGAGTGCCGAAGACAACTATACTTTGGATTCTCTCCAGAACATCATAGAGCAGAAGGACTCCGAACTTGGCGACCTCATGGACTCTTTTGCAGCTATTCAGGAAGGATTTGACCTTATCGATGCTGAAGAAGGCGAAGTACAGACTCTCCGTTCTTCTGGTGAAGGCAACAGCAACGCTAACGACATCAAGGAGAAGATGGCTCACATCCAGCAGACTCTCAAGCAGAACAAGGAGATGATTGCTGAGTTGCAGCAGAAGTTGAACAGCAGCACTTTGAATGCAAACAAACTCAAGGACGCTATTGCTAAGTTTGAGAAGATGCTCAACGAGAAGAGCAGCGAAATCGAAGCTCTCCGTGCTTCTATCGAGGAGAAGGACATCAAGATTGCAGAACTCGACGATGCTGTAGAAGGTCTCAAGTACGAGAACAACGAGATTATGGACCAGAAGCAGCAGGTAGAGGAGATTGCAAAGAACCAGGACATGCAGCTCAACACAGCATACTACATGTATGGAACAAGCAAGGAACTCAAGAGCTACGGCGTTCTCTCTAAGGGTGAGGTTCTTCAGGGTACATTCAACAAGAACGACTTCATCAAGATTGATATTCGCAAGACTACAGTCATTCCTTTGGAGTCGAAGAGTGCTGATATCCTCACAAACCACCCTGCAGGTTCATACGCACTCCTCAAGGACAGCAACGGCAAGTACACTCTCAAGATTACAGATGCTGCAAAGTTCTGGGGAGCAAGCAAGTACTTGGTTGTTAAGGTGAAGTAAATCAAAAACAGATATATGATTAATACTAAGAGACTGGGAGCAGCCATCATGATGTTGATGGCTGCTTCTTGTATAGATGTAAAGGCACAGGATATGCCTGAATCTATACAACAACATGCAAAAACTGACAACTGGGAACCTATCGGCGTGTGGCCATTCGTTTACAAGAACTTCCACTCCGCTACTATCCTGCGAGGATTGTTCAAGAAAATTGAAAACCGCTACCCTTGCAATATTCATGTAGGCAAGAGCACTTTATGGTTTTCAAACGACAACGAAACCCTCATGGAAGCTGTATCCAACGACATACGACGCATCATCTTCGATGGTGGAGATGTGTATATGCCTATTGGAGATGAACATACACTTGCTAAAGTGATTTACGAAGGTGAACTACAGGGCAAGACTGCTCGTGTCTTCCTTATTAGAAAGGTGAAGCAAGATGCTGTTGACCAGATGTACATCGACCATCTCAACAAAACCCAGAACATGCTTCAGGGTGGCGCAGGTGCATTCTTCTCACACCTTGCCGATTCTGGAAATCAGGAAGACCCTGAATATATGCCTCTCCCAATGGAGAATGTCTTCTACTACTTCTTCAACGACAAACTCTTTGAAGCAAACACAAAAAACATTCTCAACAATATCAAACCTGAACGCAAGAAGGAATACAGAGCCTACACACGCTCAGCCGAAGTCATTTCCACAAGCGAAAAATCAATGATGAAGGTTTGGAATGACTTCTTTGTAAATTACGAGAAAAAACAAACGAATCTTAAATAAAAAGTGAAAAGTGAAGAATTCTTCACTTTTCACTTTATTTCTTTACTCCCATCCTAATGCGCTTGCACCAAGTACAGCAGCATTAGCATTCATGAGACCAGAGACAAGGAACTGTGCCTTGCCACGGAAAATCTTAAGAACAGAATTATTGTATGCCTCCTCGATTGGCTTCATGATGAGATCGCCTGCCTTGCAGAGACCACCGAAGAAGATGAATGCCTCAGGAGAAGAGAATGCTGCGAAGTCTGCACAAGCCTCACCAAGCATCTTACCTGTGAACTGGAAAATCTCGTTTGCCACTTCATCGCCCTGACCTGCAGCGATAGAAACATCAAGCGACTCAATCTCTTCTGCTGGTTTGTTGCGGAGAAGTGAAGGACGGTCTGTAGTAGCAAGAATCTCACGAGCAGTACGAGCCACACCTGTTGCTGAGCAGTAAGCCTCAAGACATCCTGTGCGACCACAACCACATGGGCGGCCCTTTTCAGAACGGTCCATGATGACATGACCAAGTTCACCAGCAAAACCATCACATCCGTAGAGTACCTGACCATTGATTACGATACCCGAACCAACACCTGTACCAAGTGTGATGACGATGAAGTTCTTCATGCCACGAGCAGCACCGTATGCCATTTCACCCATAGCAGCAGCATTAGCATCGTTTGTGAGGTGACAAGGAACACCTACTGCCTCAGTAAACATACTTGCCAAAGGCACAACGCCCTCGTGAGCCCACTTCAAGTTTGGAGCAAACTCGATAGTACCATTATAATAATTGCCATTAGGTGCACCAACACCCATACCCTGAATTTTTTCAACACCACCAACCTGCTCAATGAGAGGCATGAGACACTCTGCACCTGCAGCTACAAATTCCTCTGCTGTTGGATACTTCTGAGTCTTGATTGAGTCCTGAGCAATGATTTTGCCCTCTGCATCAACGATTCCAAATACAGTGTTAGTACCACCAAGGTCCACACCGATAACGTAAGGTTTTTTATTTTCCATTGTTATTATTGTTATTTAAAGTATTATTAAATTATGTGTATTCGTAACTTGGCATAATAACCTATTTACACGTCACAAATCATCATCAACAAAGATTATTTGATGCAAAGTTAGTAATTTTCTTTTTTCTAAAAAATAAAATGCGTACTTTTGCAGAAATAATTTCAAAAAAGAAGAAAAATCTTGTTGAAATACGATACCAACGCCCATTAACAAAGAAAGAGAGTTTGGTAAACAAACAAGAAGATAAGCAACAATTGAAAATAATATATTAATGGATTTTTACAAGCCTCGCAAACGCCTCATGCTGATATACACAGGCGGTACTATCGGTATGATACGCAACCCAGAGACAGGTTCGCTCGAAACTTTCAACTTTGACCACCTTCGCAAACACGTTCCTGAAATCAGTGAGTTCGACTATGTAATCCACTCGTACCAGTTCGACCCACCTATCGATTCCTCTAACATGTCACCTGAGCTGTGGGCAAAGATAGTCAAGATTATTGACTACAACTATGATAAGTTCGACGGATTCGTAATTCTCCACGGAACCGACACAATGGCTTACACAGCCTCTGCTCTCAGTTTCATGCTCGAGAACCTCGGCAAACCAGTCATACTCACAGGTTCACAGCTCCCTATTGGTGTGCTTCGCACAGATGGCAAGGAAAACCTTTTGACTGCCATCGAGTTGGCTGCTGCCCAGGATGCAGACGGACATCCACTCGTACCAGAGGTATGTGTCTTCTTCGGACAGCACCTCTTCCGAGGCAATCGCTGCACAAAGAGCAACTCCGAACACTTCAACGCATTCAGTTCGTACAACTACCCTGCCCTTGCAAAGACAGGCATCAACATAAACTACAACCCATCCGCTATACGCAAGATAAATGCAAGCAAACCTTTCACACCTCACTACGAGGCAGACAATTCGGTTGTAGCACTCACCCTCTTCCCTGGCATTATGCCTCAACTCATCTGTGACATCCTGCAGATGGAGAACATCAGAGGTGTAATTCTCCGCACCTTTGGTTCGGGAAATGCTCCAACAGAACAATGGCTCATCGATGCCATCAGTAAGGCAACCGAACAAGGCAAGATTATCATCAACATCACCCAATGCCAGAGTGGTGGTGTCACAATGGCACTCTACGAGACTGGTCGTCAGTTACTTGATGCAGGTGTGGTTTCGGGACATGACATGACTATCGAGGCTGCCATCACCAAACTCATGATTCTCTTCGGCCGCGGTTTCCGTACCAGTGAAGTACGCCAGCTCATGAGCACTAACATCGCAGGTGAGTTGAGTGAATAACTAAATAATCCAAAAACAACAACTAAAACCTATGCTCCCACTTGACATATCCTTCTTTGGACTCGATTTCACCAGCACCTACCCTGAGTGGATGCAGCAAGTCGATATCCTTGATGAATTCCTAAAAGGCATCATCATCGGTATCATCGTATCGGCCCCTATGGGACCTGTCGGCATCCTTACCGTACAACGCACCCTAAACAAAGGCAGATGGGAAGGCTTCGCAACTGGAGTGGGAGCCAGCGCAAGCGACTTCCTCTATGCCCTCATCACGGGTTATGGCATGTCGTTCGTGGTGGACATCATCGAGAACCCAGCCATCGCCCTTATCATCAAGATAGCAGGTTCAATCCTTCTTTTTGGTTTTGGATTTCACACTTATCGTAGCATACCAAAGAACAACGTGAAGGATGACCTTCCTACACCTATAGCAAAGAATGGTCTCCGCAGTTTTGCTATCAGTGGTTTTGCCGTGACAGTCAGCAATCCATTGATAATCTTTATGTTCATTGCATTGTTCGGACAGTTCTCGTTCATCCTTATCGACAACATCATCCCTCAGATCATAGGTTATATCGCCATCATAGGTGGAGCCCTCCTCTGGTGGTTCTCGCTCACATGGCTTATAGATAAGGTACGCACAAAGTTTAACAACAAGGTTCTCTGGTGGATAAACCGTATCATTGGCATCATTGTCATGGTTGTCAGCGGACTTATGATTGTATATACTGTTACAGGACATGCTATTCCGTTTAGCCTATAGTATATATACTATTTACCAAGTACCATCTACCATTTAGCTTCGCAGAATAGGAACATCTAACCATTTAATCTTTTAGTCCAAATGTACATAAGCGAACAACTAAAAAAACAGAATATAGCAGAATACCTCTTATATATGTGGCAGGTTGAAGACACAATTCGTGCCTACAACCTTGACATAGACCGTATTACGAGTGACTACATTCCTCGTTTCCAACTTCCAGAGGAACAAGCAACAGCCCTTCGCGAGTGGTACGAAGGCATGATACAGATGATGCATGAGGAGGGAGTAGAACGTACAGGACATCTTCAGGTGAACCAGAGCATCATACTCCTGCTCATGGACCTCCACCTTCAGGTATTAAAGTCACCAAAGTATGCTATCTATTCTGCACTCTACTACAAGGCACTCCCTTACATCGTAGAGCTTCGCAACAAGTCCAACGGACAGGATAAATGTGAGATAGAAAACTGTTTTGATGCCCTCTACGGCATCATGCTTCTTCGTATGCAGGGCAAGACTATCACTCCCGAAACAGAGGCAGCCATCGCTAACATCACCAAAGTAGTTGCGATGCTCTCAGATTACTACAAGAAAGACAAAAACAGCGAGTTAGAATTGTAATATTTTAAGCTTGCGAAAGAACAACAAAAAACATACGGAAGAATGACCTCAAACTTGCGGTAGTTTGAGGTCATTCTTGCGGTAGTTTGTTGATTATTTATTCGACAATCATATTCACTTCTCACAATATTCGTGAATCCTATCAAGGACATCAATAATTTGATGGTGGGTATTCTCTTCTCTGATGCGTAAACGGTGCTTGATGGTTAGTTCCTGGAGGAAATGTTTTCCATCGACAGAGGAAGTGAAAACGGTCCAAAATTCAACAGGACCGAAATGGCCAGAACCTTTGTTAATCATCTTCTTAAACTCATCCGTCTCGACAGGTTTGAGAAGTTCTATCTTCATGTCGGAGTATGTGTTCTTGGCCTCAAACACACCATCAAAATAGGAATAGGCACGGATGATGTCGTAGGCAAGAGTCTTGTCTGTTATCTTTGAAAAGATACTGGACGACTTGAGCAAGTCGAGAGCATGATGCGACACCTGATACTTGTCTGCATAAAGAGGAACATTACAGAATAAGCGAAGTGAATCTGCTGGTGCATCCTCATAATGTCCAATATATTTAGAAAGGAATGCAAGTGCTTGAAACTCCACCCCGTCGAGCGAGTCTGCATATTGTATGGTTTGCAGATTGCCATCCAACTCATCATACACGAGTTGGAGACTTGCCTTTACATCCTTCTGTGTCTGATTGTCGCTTATGATGTCCTCGCCCTTGAATGTGATGACAATACCAAGTATAACTGCAAGCATATTCATGACAAATCCAGACCAGTCTTGCTTGCGAATATGATTAATTATTTTGGAAGATGATAGTTTCATTGTTCTTGATTAACGAGTTAATTCGGCTGCAAAATTATGACTTTTTATCTACAAATACAAATTTTCCATTAATTAATAATGACATTTTTCAGGGAGAGCATTCTTTTTCCGCAGTTCAATGTCGATAATCTAAAAGATTATCACTACCTTTGCATTCTGTTTTTACTGAAGAAATAGAAAGACAAAAGATATGACAAAGAATATTTTGGTAACTGGATGCAATGGTCAGCTCGGAAATGAGATGCAGTTGCTCGCAAAGGAGAATACTCAGTACGAGTGGTTCTTCACAGACATCATGTTTGCAGAAGGGACTGAACTCGGAGGAAAATTTCAGAAACTTGACATCACAAACGAAGCTGAAGTGGACGCATTTGTGCAGAAGAACGCTATCGATTGCGTGGTGAACTGTGCAGCATTCACTGCTGTGGACAAGGCTGAGAGTTGTGAGGAACTTTGCAACCTCCTGAACAATATCGCACCAGGTTATCTTGCCAAATCGGTAGGCAAGAGAGGCGGCAGCATGGTACAGATTAGTACCGACTATGTGTTTGATGGTACAAGTCACAAGCCTGTAACAGAGGACTTGCCAACATGTCCAAACAGTGTATATGGAAGCACTAAATTGGCTGGTGAGGAGAGTGTGAAAGCAAACTGCAAGGATTACATTATCATCCGTACTGCTTGGCTTTACAGCACATTCGGCAACAACTTCGTGAAGACCATGATCCGTCTTGGTAAGGAGAAGTCGGAACTGGGTGTCATCTTCGACCAGGTTGGTACTCCAACATACGCTCGCGACCTTGCTGTAGCAATCATGGCAGCCGTTAACCAGGGTATCGTGCCAGGCATATACCATTTCTCGAATGAGGGAGTCATCTCTTGGTACGACTTCACAAAGGCAATCCACCGTATTGCAGGCATCAAGGGCTGCAAGGTGCGTCCGCTCCACACAAGTGAATACCCTACCCCTGCTGCACGACCACATTATTCAGTGCTTGACAAGACAAAGATTAAGCAGACCTACGGCATCGAGATTCCTTACTGGGAGGAGTCGCTTGCAGAGTGTATCGACAAACTATCGTAACAGAAAAGTAATATATATAACCATAATGAACGAAATAGAAAGAAGAAGAACATTTGCGATTATTTCGCACCCGGATGCTGGTAAGACAACATTGACAGAGAAGTTGCTCCTTTTCGGTGGTCAGATTCAGGTGGCTGGTGCCGTAAAGAGTAATAAGATTAAGAAAACTGCCACATCCGACTGGATGGAAATTGAAAAGCAGCGTGGTATCTCGGTCAGCACTTCCGTAATGGAATTTGACTACTTGCCACAGAATGCAGACCAGACTCAGAAACCTTACAAGGTAAATATCCTCGATACTCCTGGTCACCAGGACTTCGCAGAAGATACATTCCGCACACTCACAGCAGTGGATTCTGCCATCATCGTGATTGATGGTGCAAAGGGTGTGGAGGCACAGACTCGTAAACTGATGACTGTGTGCCGTATGCGCAAGACTCCTGTTATCGTGTTCATCAACAAGATGGACCGTGAAGGCAAGGACCCATTCGACTTGCTCGATGAGGTGGAAAGTGAACTCCAGATTCATGTTCGCCCACTTTCTTGGCCTATCAATCAGGGTGCAAGATTCAAGGGTGTATATAATATCTACGAAAACAACCTCAACCTCTTCACTCCTAACAAGCAGGTAGTGACAGAAAAGGTGAATGTAGATATCAACTCGCAGGAACTCGACGAGATGGTAGGAGAGCAAGATGCAGAGAAACTTCGTGAAGACCTTGAGATGATTGATGGTGTTTACGACCCATTCGATGTGCAGACTTATCTCGATGCTGACATCGCTCCTGTATTCTTCGGCTCGGCACTCAACAACTTCGGTGTGCAGGAACTGCTCGACTGTTTTGTTGAGATTGCACCAAACCCACGACCTACTACTGCAGAGGAACGCGAGGTGAAACCAGAAGAACCTAAGTTCACAGGTTTTATCTTTAAGATAACCGCCAACATCGACCCTAACCACAGAAGCTGTACTGCTTTCTGTAAGATTTGTTCGGGTAAGTTCGTAAGAAACGCTCCATATCTCCATGTACGAAACGGCAAGACTGTTCGTTTCTCGTCACCTACTCAGTTCATGGCACAGAAGAAGTCAACCATCGAGGAGGCTTACCCAGGCGACATCATCGGTTTGCCAGATAACGGCATCTTCAAGATTGGTGACACGCTGACTGAAGGAGAACAACTCCACTTCAAGGGCTTGCCATCGTTCTCGCCTGAGATGTTTAAGTACATCGAGAATGCCGACCCAATGAAGACTAAGCAACTTGAAAAGGGTATCAACCAGTTGATGGACGAAGGTGTGGCTCAGATGTTCGTTAATCAGTTTAACGGACGCAAGATTATTGGTACTGTCGGCCAACTTCAGTTTGAAGTTATCCAGTATCGTCTTGAAAACGAATACAACGCTAAGTGTCGTTGGGAACCAATCAGTCTCTACAAGGCTTGTTGGATTGAGAGCGAGGACGAGGCAGAACTCGAAGCATTCAAGAAACGCAAGTACCAGTACATGGCTAAGGACCACGACGGTCGTGATGTCTTCCTTGCAGATTCAGGCTATGTGCTCCAGATGGCTCAGCAAGACTTCAAGAATATCAAGTTCCATTTCACATCAGAATTTTAATAATGTTACAAGACGAAGTAAAAAAGGCGGTTGAGGTTTTGAAGGCTGGCGGAGTAATCCTCTACCCTACCGATACGGTATGGGGAATAGGTTGCGACGCAACAAACCCCAAAGCAGTTAAGAAAGTATATGAGATTAAGCGACGCGAAGATAGCAAGGCACTCATCTGTCTTGTTGATTCGGAAGCTCGTCTCACTCGATATGTAAGAAATGTGGCTGATGTCACTTGGGACATGATTGAACTCAGCGAAAAACCTTTGACTGTCATCTTCGATGGTGTGACTGGTTTGGCACCAAACCTCACAGCTGAAGACGGAAGCGTAGGACTTCGTGTCACTCGTGAAGAGTTCTCGAAGGAACTTTGTTACCGTTTCCAGAAACCAATCGTTTCTACATCAGCCAACATAAGCGGTGAACCAACAGCCATGACTTTCGATGCCATCTCGGATGAGATAAAGGAAGCTGTGGACTATGTTGTTCGCTACAACCAGCGATGCAAGGAGAAGCATAAGCCTTCGAGCATCATCAAGATTAGTCCAAACGGACAGTTCACCA
Organism: uncultured Prevotellaceae bacterium; assembly: GCA_937893145.1. GTDB lineage: Bacteria > Bacteroidota > Bacteroidia > Bacteroidales > Bacteroidaceae > Minthosoma. The sequence goes on from CALBJW010000213.1 coordinate 56,793, forward strand.
TCATCAGAGAATGATGGGATTGTATATAGCTTAAAAGAATTATCAAGGTGTTTTTTGGAATACGAAGAAAAGAAATCATTCTGCTCAATGCCATAACCGAATGGTTGAAGGGCGACCACACACAGAAGCAGATTATTCTGATGATAAGTTTTATCGTCGGAATAGCTTGTGGTATCGTGGCCTTTGTCCTGAAGTTCATCATTGAGGAGATTCAGACCTTCCTCACATCAGGCTTTATTCCTTACAAATCCAATCTCCTATACCTTATTTATCCTGCTATAGGTATTGCCTTGTCGGCTTTGTTTGTCAAGTACATAGTAAGGGGCGACATCAGTCATGGTGTAACAAAGATTCTGTATTCGATGGCTCGAGGACGAAGTCGAATAAAGTCGCACAACAGATGGTCGAGCATCATAGCTTCATCTATCACCATCGGTTTTGGTGGTTCGGTCGGAGCGGAGGCACCTATCGTACTTACCGGTGCTGCATGGGGTTCTGACTTCGGAAAACGATTCCACTTGCCACCAAACACCATCATGCTCCTCGTGGGATGTGGTGCTGCAGGTGCTGTGTCAGCTGTGTTCAAGGCTCCTATCGCGGGATTGATGTTCGTGATTGAAGTGCTGATGTTGGAACTGAACATGTCTTCTCTCCTTCCGCTCCTCGTGACAAGTCTCACATCGGTTTGTGTTTCGTATGCTTTCTGGGGCATGGAACCACAGTTCAACTTTAGTCTTGCCAAGTCTTTCTCGATAGATGTCATACCTGGATGTATCCTCTTGGGCATCAGCTGTGGACTTGTCAGTCTGTACTTCACAAGAGCCATGAACTGGTTTGAGGGAATATTTGGAAAAATAAAGCAGAAGAAATATAAGTTCTTGCTTGGTGCTACCATTCTTGGTATTCTCATCTTTTTCTTCCCTGTGATGTACGGTGAAGGTTATGTGGTAATCAACCAACTTATCAACGATGCACCCGCGGAGGAAATCACAAAGAACTCTCTGTTTTATGGTGGCGACTCCAACCTGCTCTACTATCTCGGACTGGTACTCATCTTCAAGGTGTTTGCCACTACTGCAACTAACGGAGGTGGTGGATGCGGCGGAACCTTCGCACCAAGTTTGTTCCTCGGATGTATTGCAGGTTTCGTGTTTGCCAATCTTTGGGATATGTACTTAGGACTTGAGGTAGGAAACACATTCTATCTTTCGACTCGCAACTGTGGACTTTACGGTATGGCGGGACTGATGTCGGGTGTGATGCACGCTCCTCTTACGGGCATCTTCCTCATCGCCGAACTGACTGGTGGTTACGACCTTTTCGTTCCGCTGATGATTGTATCCGCAATATCATACTTGACCATCGTGGTGTTTGAACCTCACAGCATTTATGCGATGCGATTGGCTCGACGAGGCGAACTGCTCACACACAATAAGGACAAGGCTATCCTCACTCTCCTCTCACTCGACTCACTGATAGAGAAAGACTACAAGACTGTAGAACCAGACATGGATCTCGGACAGATGTGTGTTGTCATTTCTAAAGCACATCGAAATATCTTCCCGGTAATTGATAAGGCAGGCAAGTTTGTTGGTGTGGTTTCGATGGATAGTGTTCGCAAACACATGTTCCGTGCTGAACTCTATCGTAAGTATAAGGTCAGCATGTTCATGAAGAATCCACCTGCAGTCCTCCTTATCAGCGACACACTCGAAGTGGCAACAAAGAAGTTTGATGAAACGAACGCATGGAACCTTCCTGTAGTGGATGAACACAACAACTATATCGGTTTCATCTCTCGTTCAGGTCTCTTCAACAGCTACAGAAAGACATTAATAAAGTTCTCACAAGAATAGTTTTTATGACAAAAGAAGATTTAAGAATAGTATATATGGGTACTCCAGACTTTGCCGTTGAAAGTCTGAAGGCTCTCGTTGAAGGTGGATACAATGTTGTGGCAGTTATAACTATGCGCGACAAGCCTGTTGGCAGACATGGTTCAGTGCTTCAGCCAAGTCCGGTGAAGCAATATGCTGTGGAACATGGACTGAAAGTCATGCAACCAGAGAAGTTGAAGGATCCAACATTTGTGGAAGAACTCAGAGCTTTGAAAGCTGACCTCCAGATTGTCGTGGCTTTCCGTATGCTTCCTGAAGTGGTATGGGCTATGCCACCAATGGGAACATTCAATGCTCACGCTTCACTCCTTCCTAAATATAGAGGTGCAGCTCCTATCAACTGGGCTGTCATCAATGGTGATACAGAGACAGGTATCACAACATTTATGCTTAAGCATGAGATTGATACTGGCGACATAATCGACCAGGTAAAGATTCCTATTGCTGACACTGATAATGTGGAGGTGGTTCACGATAGACTCATGCAACTCTCAGGTGAACTTGTTGTAAAGACTGTTGACAATATTATCGCCGGCACATTTAAGACCGTTCCACAGGATAGCATCGAAGGAGCAGAACTCACTCCTGCACCAAAGATCTTCAGAGATACTTGTCGTATAGACTGGAACCTGTCAACAAAGAAGATTTACGACTTCATTCGTGGATTGAGTCCTTACCCAGCAGCATGGACAACACTCAATGGGAAGTCAGTGAAGATATATGAAACCACAAAGGAAACAGGTTCACTTGAGGTAGGAAAGATTGATTCTGATGGCAAAAACTACATTAAGGTTGGTACAGCCGATGGCATTCTCAACATCCACGAACTGCAGATTGAAGGCAAGAAGAGAATGAAAACCGTTGACCTTCTTCGTGGCTTCAAATATGATGAAAATATGAGATTTGAGTAAAAATCATAGCACTAAGAGCATTTTTCTTGCTCTTAGTGTTGCATTTTTCAAAGATTTTACGTTACTTTGTAGCGTTTTTGGGCATAAAGCCTAAATGATACATTATTAATAATATTACAAACCCTAAAAAACATTGCCTATAGAAGAAACATTACGCTAACAAAAATTGAAGCATAATGAAGAAATTTCACGGACAAACCGACGAGGAATTGGTAAGTCTATATTTGTCAGGCGATAGTAGCGCTTTCGACATTTTGTTGAATCGTTATAAGGATGTAGTATTTAATTACCTCAATCGTACTCTTAAGAATCAAGAACGTGCTGAAGACGCTTTCCAAGATGTCTTCATGAAAGTTGTTGTCAACTTGAACAACGGCAAATATCAGGAAAGCGGAAAGTTCTATAATTGGCTGATGCGTATTGTTCACAATATGCTTCTCGACCAGTACAGACGTTCAAACACAAGTGCCACTGTCATCAGCAATGATGAGAGCGAGGTGGACCTTTTCAACACTCCTTCAATGGCAATTAATGAGAACCGCGAACAGGAGATGATTGACCAGCAAACGCTTGATGATGTAAAACAACTCATCGCCCTACTCCCAGAGAACCAGCGTGAGGTTCTTCTTCTGCGCTACTACGATGACCTTAGTTTCAAGGAGATTGCAGAAAAGACTAATTGCAGTATCAATACAGCTCTCGGCAGAATGAGATATGCAATTATGAATCTAAAGAAGATGGCAACTCAATATGGCATTGCTTGTTAAAGTCATCTCAAACTAAGATTTACTAATTTCATTCTAAGAAATATCACAAAAGAACAACAGGACTTGACGCAAAAACGTATCAAGTCCTGTTGTTTTATTTTTGTCTTGTACCTATATACAAAAAAGAAACCTGCAATACTTTCGTAATGCAGGCCTATTCTCTCGAGGGTTCTAAGAACCCGGGATTGATGTTCGTGCTAAAATTATTCAGCAACAACTGAATCAGCAGCAACTGAATCGCAGCAAGCTGAATCGCAAACAACTTCTTCAACAACTGTATCAGTAGCTACAGAGTCAACAGCTTCAGTGTTTTCAGTGTTACCACCACAAGATGCGAAAGACATTGCTACAACAGCAGCGAACATAAATACCAACTTTTTCATTTTCTTTTCAATTTTAATTTGTTAAACAATCAATTTGCTTTCAAAACCGATGCAAAGTTACGCACTTTTGAGATATTGCATTCCTATTTTTGAGTTTTTTTTATGTTTTTGCCTAAAAAAATCGCTTTTTCTTGTAATAACGTACAATCTTATAGAAAAAGTGTATTTTGTGCACGGACACATTATATTTATAATTTGACAAAAATAATCAATCTACAATCATTAGGTCCGACATTATATCATTTGAGATGAAAACACCAGAGGATGTGAGACGAAGAACCTTCTCCCCCACTTCATTTGTCTTTATCTCAAGTGTGGAATTATCTATATGCTTCTTTGAACTATTCAAACAACTATCATAATATTCCTTCCCGAATTTCTCTTCAAGTTCACGAAGTGAAATGCCTTCACTTGTCCTTAGTCCTGTAAACACAAATTCATTGTAAAGTTCAGACATAGAAAGTTGTTCCACCTCCGGTTCTGTTCCACAAAGATAATCAGTCAAGGAATCTACATTATACTGCCGAGTTGTTCCATCATACGAATGTGCTCCTGCCCCCACCCCGAGATATGGAATGCCATGCCAATAGCTCGAATTATGGCGAGAGCAATATCCTGGACTGCAGAAATTGGAAATCTCATAATGTTCAAATCCCGCTTTCTTCAATCCATCAACAAGATACTTATACATCTCCAACGACAATTCTTCATCAATTTCCGTAATATCCCCCTTGTCGAGCATATTTGAAAGCACCGTTCCCTCATCATACATCAACGAATAAGCAGATATGTGGCGAACAGGAAGAGCAATGGCTTGCTTAACATCCGCTTTCCATTGTTCTAAGGTTTGTTTCGGAAAACCAAACATAAGATCAATGCTTATGTTTTCAAATCCCGACCTAATCGCATCTTCAACAGCAGTCCTTGCCTGAGAAGCGGAATGGCGGCGATGCAAGAAACGCAACCTTTCATCATCAAACGACTGAACACCCATCGACAATCGATTGATGCCTAAAGAACGAATCTGGGCAAGAAATTCTGGAGTCATATCGTCAGGATTTCCCTCAAGAGTAATTTCCGCACGCGCATGTACATTATATATATTATATATTGCACCGAGAATTTTGCCTATCTGTTCGGCAGAAAGTTGCGACGGAGTACCTCCTCCAAAGTAAACGGTTTTCACTTCTTCCCCCTTCAAATAATTGCTTCTTCTGCCGAGTTCTTCACATACTGCATCAACATAAGCATCGCGCATACTGAGCGATGTGGTAGAAAAGAATCCGCAATATATACAACGGGTTTTACAGAATGGAATGTGAACATATATTCCTGCCATGCTGCAAATATATAACTTTTTTCCGTGAAAAAACGTAAAAATGTTGTACAACATAATTTTTGAAGGGTTCATACGAAGAAAAAGATGTAATTTTACGGCGGTTTGGTGAAAAATGATTTATTTCACCTCTCCAACAAAACGATTTAACCTTAAAACATATTCGTATATGAAAGTTTATCAGACCAATGAAATCAAGAACATCGCGTTACTCGGTAACGACGGTGCGGGTAAGACCACTCTGACAGAATCGCTCCTTTATGAAGCAGGTATAATTGGCAGACGTGGTCGCATTACACAGAAAAATACTGTCAGTGACTATTTCCCAGTAGAACAGGAATACGGCTACTCGGTTTTCTCAACAGTTTACCATGTTGAGTGGAACAACAAGAAGTTGAACATCATCGACTGTCCAGGTTCAGACGACTTCGTAGGTGCAGCCATGACAGCTCTCAACGTTACTGATACAGCAATCCTCCTCCTCAACGGACAGTACGGTCCAGAAGTTGGTACACAGAACCACTTCCGCTACACAGAAAAACTTGGTAAGCCAGTTATTTTCCTTGTAAACCAGCTTGACTCTGACAAGTGCGATTACAATAATGTTCTCGAGCAGCTTACTGAAATCTACGGAAGCAAGGTAGTGCCAATCCAGTATCCTATCAACGAAGGTCCAGACTTCAACGCACTCATCGACGTGCTCCTCATGAAGAAATATTCTTGGAAGCCAGAAGGTGGCGCTCCAATCATCGAAGACATCCCTGCAGAAGAGATGGACAAGGCTATGGAAATGCACAAGGCACTTGTTGAAGCTGCTGCTGAGAACGATGAAACTCTCATGGAGAAGTTCTTCGAAACAGAAACACTCACAGAAGATGAAATGCGTGAAGGTATCCGCAAGGGACTCGCAGCACGCTCTATGTTCCCTGTATTCTGCGTATGTGCAGTGAAGGATATGGGTGTTCGTCGTCTTATGGAGTTCCTCGGCAACGTAGTTCCATTCGTTGACGAAATGCCACAGGTTCACAACACTCGTGGTGAGGTTGTAAACCCAGATCCAAACGCACCAACATCTCTCTACTTCTTCAAGACAGCTAACGAACCACATATCGGTTCTGTTGCATACTTCAAGGTTATGTCAGGTAAGGTTCACGAAGGTGACGACCTCACAAACTCAGACCGCGGTAGCAAGGAACGTATCGCTCAGCTCTTCTGCTGTGCAGGTGCAAACCGTGAGAAGGTTGAAGAACTTGTAGCAGGCGATATCGGCTGTACAGTTAAGCTCAAGGATGTTCGCACAGGCAACACTCTCGTTGGGAAGGACTGCGACCACCGTTTCAACTTCGTTAAGTATCCTAACCCTAAGTACATGCGTGCTATCAAGGCAGAGAACGAAGCTGACACAGAAAAGATGGTTGCTGCTATTCAGAAGATGAGCCAGGAAGACCCAACATGGATTCTCGAGCAGAGCAAGGAACTCAAGCAGACAATCATTAAGGGACAGGGTGAATTCCACCTCCGCACTCTTAAGTGGCGTCTTGAGAACAACGAAAAGATTAAGATTAGATACGAAGAACCAAAGATTCCATATCGCGAAACTATCACAAAGGCAGCTCGTGCAGACTACCGTCACAAGAAGCAGTCTGGTGGTGCTGGTCAGTTTGGTGAAGTACACCTCATCGTTGAAC
>CALBJW010000214.1 GCA_937893145.1 uncultured Prevotellaceae bacterium
GCTAATGTGCGTGAGGTGATGTGTGCCTACAATCGTTATGAGGGCAAGCCATGCTGTACAAGCGACCGCCTGCTTGTCGATATCCTTCGTCGTAAGTGGGATTATAAGGCTATCGTACTTACCGACTGCGATGCTATCAACAACTTCTACAATAAAGGTCAGCACGAAACTCACCCTGGTCCGCTTGAGGCTTCGGTTGATGCTGTGCTCAACGGTACAGACCTTGAGTGTGGTAAGGTGTTCATGGTACTTACAGAGGCTCTGCAGAAGGGACTCATCCAGGAGTCAACTCTCGATGAACATCTCCGCAAGACACTCCTCGGTCGCTTCGAACTTGGTATGTTCGACCCAGCAGATCAGATTCCTTGGGCTAACCTCACACCTGATGTCATCAGTAGCGAATCAAACAACGACCTCGCCACTCAGGCTGCTCGTGAGTCAATGGTGCTCCTCAAGAACAATGGCATCCTTCCTCTCTCAAAGGATAAGGTGAAGACTATCGCAGTAGTAGGTCCTAATGCTGATGATGTAGAACTGCTCAATGGTAACTATGGCGGCACTCCATCTGCCAATCATAAGCATTCGCTTCTCGAGGGAATAAAGAATGCTTTGCCTAATGCAAATGTGATTTATCATAAGGCTTGCACACTGGCTGACGAATACAATACATTCAATCATCTTGGCGATTTCAATGATGGTCAGGGTGTTCTTGTTGAGTTCTGGAACAATAAGGAGTTGCAGGGCAAACCAGATGTGACAGGATATTATAAGGAGTTGAACTTCTCGACCTTTGGTGGATGGGGATTTGCCCAGGGCATCAGCACAGACAACCTCTCACTTCGTGTCACAGGTAAGTACAAGGCAGGCTTCACTGGCGAAATGAAGTATTCGCTCTCTACCGACAATGGCTATATCCTCAAGGTGAATGGTGAAGTTGTTGAGGAGGCTAAGGCTGGAAACGGCAGACGAGGATTCGGATTTGGCAGAAGAGTAGAGTATAAGTCATTCCCTGTAAAGGAAGGTGAAACCTACGATGTAGAAATAGAGTACCGCCGTGGTAGTGGCAACTTCGCCATGTTCCGTGGTGAGATATGCGAACGCAAACTCGTTGACTTTACCGACATTCAGAATGATGTAAAGAATGCAGATGCAATCATCGTGATAGGTGGTATCTCTGCTCGTATGGAGGGTGAAGGTGGTGATAAGGCTGACATCGAACTTCCAAAGGTTCAGCAGCGACTCCTTCAGGCTATGCGTGCTACAGGTCGCCCTGTCATCATGGTCAACTGCTCAGGTTCTGCTATCGCATTCGGTAGCGTGGAGAAGGAATACGATGCTCTCATTCAGGCATGGTATGCAGGTCAGGGTGGTGCAAAGGCACTTGCTGATGTCATCTTTGGTGACTACAACCCTTCGGGCAAACTCCCTGTGACATTCTACGCATCAAACGATGACCTTCCAGACTTCCTCGACTATAGCATGGAAAACCGTACCTACCGCTACTTCACAGGCACACCTCTCTATGCCTTCGGCTACGGTATGTCATATACTTCGTTTGCCTACGGAAAGGCAAAGCTCTCCAAGTCATCGATGAAGGCAAACGGCAAGGTTACAGTGACTGTCCCTGTAACCAATACAGGTTCACGCGAGGGTGAAGAAATCGTTCAGGTATATGTCAAGGCTCTCGACTATCCAGAAGCACCACTCAAATCGCTCAAGGGATTCAAGAAGATTAAGCTTGCTCCAGGTGAGACTGGCAAGGCTGTCATCACTCTTGATGGCGAGTCGTTTGAATACTACGACCCATCTATCGACGAACTCTCTACTCGTTCAGGTCGTTATCAGATACTCTACGGAAGTTCTTCTCTTGACAAGGACCTCAAGACTCTCGACTTCGTGGTGAAATAATATCAAATGGAACAACAAGAAATAACAATCTCCGAAGCACAGAAGATGGTGGACACCTGGATTCATACCTACGGTGTCCGCTACTTCTCCGAACTGACCAACATGGCTGTCCTCACCGAAGAGGTCGGCGAACTTGCTCGCATCATCTCCCGCAAGTATGGCGACCAGTCCTTCAAACCAGGCGAGAGCGATGATCCCTCAGAAGAGATGGCAGACATCCTCTGGGTTCTGCTCTGCCTTGCCAACCAAACAGGCATTGATCTCACCGAAGCCCTGCGCCAGAGTTTCGAGAAGAAGACTTCGAGAGATAAGGACCGTCATAAGAATAATCCGAAACTTAAGTGATGCTTCGTGGCTCAAGAAAAAAGATACCTCATAATGTTTGTGCAACAATATATACTATCTTATCAAATAAGATAGTATATCTTCTGCAATAAGATAGTATATCTTATTCCTCAATTATGCGGACGATATGCTCGCGGATTTTATTCCACAAGTTTGTTTTGCGAGATTATGTTCATGCTCACTCGCTCATCGCCTATATATAATGGCGAATGAGCGGATGAACATGAACAAGTCTTATCTCGACACAAGTGAACAAAGAGAACTTTTAAAGCCTTTTTAAAAACAGAAAATCAGCTGATAGGATGTGGATCTTATCAGCTGAAATTTTTACTTATACAAATATCTTCTCACGCTACGCTTTGGAGTCTTCTCAAATTCCTCGTGAAGTTCGAGGGCTGAGAGTTGGGCAAACTTAGGGAGTTGCTGGTTTACGACCTTCTTGTAGCGGTCGAGTGAGGCTTCGAGTTGCTCTTGGGTGATGTGCTTCTGGCGCATTGATGCTTCGGAGATATAGACAAGTGCTATGAATTTCTCGCCTCGTTGTACAACGATTGTCTCTTCGAAGATGGTCTGCGTGAGGATGACATCCTCAATCTCTTCAGGATAGACATTCTGTCCGCTGGCACTGAGGAGCATGGTCTTCTTGCGACCACGAATGAAGATGTTGCCTTCCTTGTCGATGGTTCCGAGGTCGCCTGTGTGAAGCCAGTGGTCTTCGTCGAATGCTTCGGCAGTCTCTTCTGGATTCTTGTAGTAGCCAAGCATCACGTTTGCTCCCTTTGTGAGGATTTCGCCTGCTACGTTCTCAGGGTCGCTGCTGTCTATCTTAACTTGCATACGGCGGATGACCTTACCGCATGAACCCTTAACATACTTGTCAAATCCTTCGTAGGCAATGAGTGGTCCGCACTCTGTCATTCCATAGCCTACGGTATAAGGGAACTTAATCTTCTTGAGGAATTCCTCGACCTCCTTGTTGAATGCTGCACCTCCAATGACTGCCCCCTGTATGTTGCCACCGAATGCCTGAAGGAGTTTGTTGCGAATCTGCTTGTGAACGATGGAGCGAACACCAGGAATGGCGAGAAGTCGCTTGATCTTCGGTGTGCGAAGCATAGGGAACACTTTGGTCTGCACAATCTTCTCGATTACGAGAGGCACACAAACTATCATGATAGGTTTGATTTGCTGGAATGCCTCAAGCACTATCTTTGGCGAAGGAACCTTTGTGAGGAAATGGACGTGTGCGCCGATAAGTGTGCCGTACATGAATTCGAATGCAAAACCAAGCATGTGACTCATAGGGAGGAGTGGCATGATGTTGGAATGCATAGGGATGCTAAGTCGTTCGTCAACGAAGACTGCATTAGCCCAGATGCTTCGGTATGGAAGCATAACTCCCTTTGAACGACCTGTAGAACCACTTGTGTAGCTGATAAGTGCAAGGTCGTTTGCGCTGTCGCGGAAGAAGCTTACGTTTGATGGTTTTACCTTCTGGAACTCAGAGATAGGATGGAGGTTCTTGCCGCTTGCAAGTGAGAAATTGGAGATGTCCATTCCATCAGGGAATTCATCGATGAGGCGTGGACCACACATCATGAGTTTTGAACCTGAGTGCTGGTAGATGTTGTGTATCTGTTCTGGGCTAAAGTCCGAAAGGATTGGTACTGCCACAGCTCCGTATGTCATGATAGCCATCATGGAGATGCCCCATCTACTACTGTTCTTGTCACACAGAGCGATGCGGTCTGTGCGCTTGATTCCAAGGTCTTCAAATATGGCATGAAGGCGACAGATGTGCATGTACACCTCACCGTATGTGAAACTTGTGTCTGTTCCGTAGTCGGAATAGGCAGGGTACTTCCAGTTGTGCTTGAATGAGTATTCAATCAAATCAAGAAGTGATGTATTTCGTGTCTTTAAGTTTCCCATTGTCTATCTTATTTATATAAGTAACGACGTATGCTGCGCTTTGGAGTCTTCTCGAACTCCTGCTCCTGAACTTCAAAGGCGGTGATGTTAGCAAACTTAGGCAGTGCAACATTTATTTCCTTCTTGTACTGGTCGAGGTTTGCAGTCATGGTCTCGCGAGTGAGTTCGTTAGCCTTGAGGCTATCATCTGAGATATAAACGAGTGCAACGAGTTTTTCACCACGTTGAACAACGACACATTCATCAAATATTGTGTTTGAAAGAATGATGTCCTCGATTTCTTCAGGGTAAACATTCTGTCCGTTTGCACCGAGAAGCATGGTTTTCTTACGACCACGGATGAAGATGTTGCCCTCCTTGTCAAGAGTGCCGAGATCGCCTGTGTGCAACCAACCGTCTTCATCTATTGCTTCAGCTGTCTCTTCTGGATTCTTATAGTAGCCAAGCATCACGTTTGTACCCTTAGTGATGATTTCGCCAGGTGTGTGTTCTGGGTCTGGACTGTCAATCTTGACTGTCATTCGAGGTGCAGCCTTTCCACAAGAATACTTTGCGAAATGTTGCCAATCTTCGTATCCAATGATTGGTCCACACTCTGTCATTCCATAGCCAACAGTGTATGGGAACTTAATCTTAGCGAGGAAATCCTCCACTTCTTTGCTGAATGCAGCACCGCCAACAATGACCTCGTAGAACTCACCACCGAATGCATCAACGAGTTGCTGACGAATCTTGTTGTAGATGATAGAGTTCACCACTGGTAACTTGAGCAATGCTTTCATCTTTGGTTTGCGGATGATAGGGAAGACCTTTCCTGTTACCACCTTTTCTATAATAAGAGGAACAGCAATGACAATGGCTGGCTTGATTTCGCCGAATGCCTTGATGATAATTGCTGGACTTGGAGTCTTTGTGAGGTAGTGAACGTGGCAACCAATGCAGAACTCATACATGAAGTCGAAGGCGAAGCCGTACATGTGAGCCATTGGAAGGATTGCCATTGTGCGGCAATGAGCTGGGAGGCCGAGAACTTCATCAGCGAAAATCACGTTCGACCAAATGCTTCGGTAAGGAAGCATAACACCCTTCGAACGACCTGTTGAACCACTTGTATAACTGATGAGCGCAAGTCCATCAGGGTCTTCACGGAAGTAGTTTACGTCTTCTGGCTTAATATCCTTGAAGTCTTCGATAGGGAAATTGATGTCGCTGTTGATGAGAGTTAGGTCTTCAATGTCCAAAACGTCTTTGATTCCAGTATCCTTTGCTGTCTTAAGACTACAAATCATAAGGCGAGCATCGGAATGCTTATAGATGTTCAGAATCTGATCTGTGTGAAAATCGGACAAGATTGGAACTACAACAGTACCGTATGTGATAACGGAAATGAAACTGATAGCCCAGTGGCTGCTGTTCTTGTCACAAAGGGCAATCTTGTCGCCTGGCTGTATTCCTATCTTCTTGTATATGGCATGAAGACGGGCAATCTGCTTTGCAACATCACCGTATGTGTATGCCTTCTCAGTTCCATAGTCTGTGTATGCTGGGTAGTTCCAGTTCTGCTTCAATGTCTTTTCAAAGAGACCAAGAAGCGATGTGTCGTTTTCATTAAATGATCTAATCTTTACTTTCATGGGATTGCTCGTTTTTGTTCAATCTGTGCAAAAATAGTAAATGTTAGTCTGTTTTCAAAATATTTATCAAAAAAACTCGGTTTTCTTTGTTTCATTGCCTTAAAAACCGTATTTTTGCACTTATGAAGGCGATATGCGACTCAAATCGTCTTTGTTTTGACTATTAATTGAAATCAATTAACTCTATAATGATGAAACGTATATCAATACTAATTCTTTTGGCTCTTTGTTCGATTGTGCAGTTAAATGCTCAGGGCATTTACAACGTGATGAAGTTTGGAGCGAAGGGTGATGGCAAGACAGACGACGCAAAGGCTATCCAGAAAGCTATCGACGTGTGTACACAGAAGGGTGGTGGACAGGTGCTGTTTCCTACAGGACATACCTTCCTTGCTGGTCCTTTGGAGATAAAAAGCAATGTAGAACTCCATTTGGCAGTAAATTCCACATTGAAGTGTAACCCCGACGAGAGCATATATAAGTTGAGTGCTTTCCGTGCAAACGAAGGCGAAGGTATGCTTTGGCTTTGGGCTAAGGGCGCAGAGAATATCGCTGTGTCCGGTCGTGGAACTATCGATGGTTCGGGCATCGACTTCATGGGTGCAGAACTTTTCGACAGTTACGAGCTGAAGCCTCTTGTCGATCCTAAGTTCGACCCTCGTCCTCATGTGCTTACTCTTGAGGATGTTCATAACATACGTATCAAGGATGTGACAATATGCAACGGTGCTTACTGGACTGTTCACCTTATAGGTTGTAAGGATGCAGTGATTGATGGTATCTCGCTGATGAACAACCTTAAGATTCGTAATGGCGATGGCATTGACCTTGACCATTCTAAGCATGTAAGAATATCTAATTGCTACATCACAAGTGGTGACGACTGCATCTGCCTAAAGAATAGAAGAGAGTTTGCAGAATATGGTTCTTGTCATGACATTGTAGTGACAAACTGCACCATGACTTCTCGCTCTTGTGCTATTAAGATTGGCTCAGAGAATATGGATAGCATTCGCAATGTCCTTTTTGATAATTGTATTGTTACTGCCTCAAATCGAGGTTTAGGCATACAGAATCGTGATGAGGGAACAGTAACAAATGTTACGTTCTCGAATATGATTGTTGACTGCCAGCTCTGGAGTGATGTATGGTGGGGCAAGGCAGAACCGATTTATGTTACAAGTTATCCTCGTGCTGTAGGTAATCACAAGGATGCAGGTTGGCGTTTCCCTAAGGGTGCAACAGAAGGCAAATGCGGTGATGTTAGCAATATCGTATTTAGCAACATTAATTGTATAAGTGAGAATGGTTGCTTCATCGGCGGTGATGTAGCAGGGAAAGTTCACGACATCATATTCCGAGATGTTGACCTTACATTCAAGCGAATGACAGATTATCCACTTGGTGTTTATGACCGTCGTCCATGTCTTGGTGAGGGCTTCATCAAGGGCAATACATACGCTGTTGTTATCGACAACGCTGAGGTGATTGGAGCAGAGGATGTGAATGTCAAGTTCGACAACAACTTCCCTAAGGCTGCCTATGCCGACAAGGTCCTCATCGCCAAGTAAGTCCTCATTATCTCTCTCCCCCGTTCTCTGCTATTCTTAGCAGAGCCCCCAAAGAAAACAAAACAAATCTCTTTTAACATTCCTTTCCTTATGATAAATATAGGTGATAAAGTCCGCTTCCTTAATGACGTAGGAGGCGGCATTGTACGAAGTCTCAAACCTGGTGGTGTTGCTATGGTTGAGGATGAGGACGGTTTCGACATTCCTTGTCTGGTGGAAGACCTCGTAGTGGTAGAAACAAATGAACATAACGTAGATATTCACAAGTTTGACAAATGGCATAAGAACGATAAGCCATCAAATGAAACGGTAGTCTCGAAGGATGGTGCAACAGCTCCTGTAAGCGGTAAGGAGTATCTTGCTGCTAAGACTCCTGCCAAGCAGGAAGAGGAGGTTGATGAAAATCTCGAAGCTCGTGTCGTTCGCCTTGAAATGCTTGTCAACAGACTCACTCAACGTATCGAGCGACTTGAAGATGCTCGTGCTGCAAAGGAAAAGGAGAAGGTGCAGGCTCGCCAGCAACGCAAACAGCAACGTGATGAAGAACTTGTTATCGACCTTCATGCTCATGAACTCCTCGAAACAACTTCTGGCATGTCTGCGGGCGATATCAAGAAATACCAGATTGACATCTTCAACCGCACCATGCAGGAACATCTCGGACAAAAGGGCAAGAAGATAGTCTTCATTCATGGTAAGGGTGATGGAGTCCTCCGCAAAGCTGTCATCGACGAGCTCAAGTACAAGTACAAGACCTGTGAATATCAGGATGCCTCCTTCCAACAGTATGGCTTCGGTGCCACTATGGTCATCATTCACTAATTGTCGTCTAAGTTTAATCTCAAAGTGCTGTGTCGATATTGGCATGGTCTAAAATAACTAATTCCCTATGAAAAGAGAAGCATTCAAAATGTTCCTGAAGCCAGGATGTAAAGAAGAATACAAGCGTCGCCACGCTAATCTGTTCCCAGAACTCAAGGCATTACTCTCTGAGAGTGGTGTGCGTAACTATAGTATCTACCTTGATGAGGATACAAACATCCTTTTCGCCTATCAGGAACTTGAAGGCGAAGGAGGCAGTCAGGATCTCGGAGGAACAGAAATCTGCCAGAAGTGGTGGGCTTATATGGCGGACATTATGGAGACTAATCCAGACAACTCTCCAATAAGCATTCCATTGCCAGAAATGTTCCACATGGATTAGCAAAATGGCTCGTTTAAATGCTTTTACACGATTTTTTTCGTGTATTAACTGCATTTTTCCGTCGTAAAGTTTTGTGTTTAAATAAATTTGACGTAATTTTGCCGCTCGTTGGGTAATTGACTGCCCTTTTGTGGTGTGCCCGACACCTAATTAATCACTATTTATAAACCATTTTCAAAAAAGAATTGAAATGATCATTGTACCTGTAAAAGAAGGTGAGAACATTGAGCGCGCTCTCAAGAAGTTCAAGAGAAAGTCTGAGAAGACTGGTGTTATTAAGGAAGTTCGTAATCGTAAGCAGTTCAACAAGCCATCTGTTGTAAAGCGCATCAAGATGCAGCACGCTGTTTATGTGAACAAGCTTCACCTTGACGAGGATTAATCTCTCTCACCAACTTGAATCGTACTGCCTATTATATATATAATGTACGGGCGTGTACAGATTCGTTAGCAAGTAACAAAGAAGCAGTCTAATAGATATAGGCTGTAGAACAAGTCCAAAATTATTCGCGTTAATCATTTGTGCGATGAATGATATTCAGTGGACTGATTCCTTCCTGGAATATCTGAAGTCGGAAAGAAACTATTCTGACCATACCATTAAGAACTATTCAAATGCTCTTGTGGGACTTCGGATGTTTCTCGATAGTCTTGGTGAAAACTTAACATGGGCTGATGTCAATACCTCAATACTGAGGGAATGGATAGTCTTTATGCTCGATGAGCAGAGTCTTTCGAATGCGTCAGTAAACCTTAATCTTAGTGCAACGCGTTCATTCTACAAGTATTTGAGAATGATGAAGCTCGTTACAATCGACCCGATGGCTAAGATTACGGGACCAAAAAGAAAGAAACCTTTGCCAACCTTTGTTAGGGAGGCAGAGATGGATCGGCTGCTCGAAATAATGAGCGAAGATGAATCTTTCAGTGGAGTCCGTGATAGGTTGATCATCATGATGTTCTACGAGACAGGAGTAAGAAGGGCAGAGATGCTTGCAATTCAAGATGCCGATGTCGACTTGTCTGCTAAGCAGATAAAGGTTCTCGGCAAGCGAAACAAGCAACGCATAATCCCCTTTGGGCAAGAATTGGAGGATGAAATAAAAACTTACCTTGAACTCAGAAGGCACATTACAGAGGCGAAACCTGAGAGGTTTTTCCTTCTTGATAATGGAAAGCCAATAACAAATGAGTTTCTCGGAAAGGTGGTGAACAAAAATCTTTCGCTGGTCACTACGCAAAAGAAGAAGACACCACACGTCTTACGCCATTCGTTTGCTACTGCAATGTTGAATAACGATGCAGATTTGGGATCAATCCAGAAGTTGTTAGGCCATCAGAGTTTGGCAACTACTGAGGTTTATACACATCTTTCGTTCGAAGAATTGAAGAGTGTTTACAAGAATGCACATCCGCGAAAATAGATAAAGAAAGGTAGGGGTGTAACTACAAGAAACTCAACAAACACGGTCGTTTTGACCTTTTGTTGAAGGGATATAAAGAAAAACGAGCAATATTTTTAAAAAAAAGCTTGAAAAAGTTTTTCATTTGAAAAATAATGCATAACTTTGCAGCCGTTTCCGTGTGGTTTGACCATACGGGAGTGGTTACAAGCCTCTTTAGCTCAGTTGGCCAGAGCACGTGATTTGTAATCTCGGGGTCGT
>CALBJW010000215.1 GCA_937893145.1 uncultured Prevotellaceae bacterium
TCCACGAATCCCCAATGGCTCTTTCCTGCTACCTTGATGCCACAGAAAAGGCAGACACGCTTAGCAACGATTGCGACTATGCCACCCTCATGAGGATTTGGGGACAGGTGGCAGATGAGTATGATAGGCAGGTTATGCCTTATAAGGAGTTGGAAGCAAATGAGCATTATAGACAATGTGCCTTAAAATGCGAAGACATTTCGAACTACATAGCTGGTGTAGAATTGGAGAGGCGTGCATTTTTATTATTAGGAGATACATTGAATGTAATTAATTCTGTACTAAATGCTTATAACTTATATAAAGAATATGGTCATATAACTGATGCTGCCATATCTTTGTCATCATTGATCCCTATATATTTGAGTTGTAACGACACTACAAAAGTCAAAGAAATTATTGACATTTATGAAAGTGATTCAGTTTTGTTTCAAGACAGTGAGGTGGTTGAGGGACAAGAGGGGTACTACATCTTCAAAGCATCCTATTTTAAAATGATAAGTCAGTTGGATTCTGCTGAGTATTTTTACCGAAAGGCGTATGGTCATGGTTGCATATTCGAAGCTTGTAAGGGACTGGTGAGCGTTTATTTATATAAGAATGAGATAGATTCAGTAAGTAAATATTCCAGTCTTAAAGAAAAGGAAGATAACAAGGAATATAGTAAAAGACACACCCAAGCCATGTTCAATGCAGATGGTATGTTCAACTATGCCCGTAACCAGCGCCTTGCTATGGAAAACAAACTTGAAGCGGAGCGCAGTAAATTAAGGGTGTTGTTCATAAGTCTCATATCTTTGTTTGCAATCATCATTGGTATTTTATTTTTTATAAGATATAAATCCAAGAAAAGAGCTGAATTGCAGAAGATGAACAAACTGCTGATCCAAACAGAAAGTGACTACAATAAGGCACTTGAGGACTATAATCTTATGGAATTGGATTTTGAAATGTTCAAGCAAAAGAAAGGTGAGGAAATCCATGTCTTGCAAGCAAAATGGGAAAAATTGTCATTGGAACATGAGGTGTCAAACAGAACTACTACTATAACTGAGATTCAAGGCAAGGAAACAGTTGCAAATATCTTAAAGCATACAAAAATCACCGTAGGGTGCAAAAGGGTTGACATATCCAATGCCGAATGGAATGCCATGTTTGAAGTATTTAAGACTAATATGCCACATTTTTATTTGTTAGTTATCAATAATGGCAATTTAAGTGACCAAGAACAAAAGGTTGCAGCTCTTACAATATTCAAACTGCGCACTAACGACATTGCCCATTTGTTGAATTCATCACCTTCAAATGTATCGAATGCGAAAACTGCCATAAACAAAAAGTTGTTTTCTTGTGACTCCGCAAAAGGACTTTATGAGAATCTACTCAATGTTTAGTGCATAGAAAGCGAAAACAACATTAGTATAAGTTTGTGATATACACCCAACTAAGTTTTTTGGTGAAAACTTGGTGAAATCTTTTAGCCTCTTTTTTTTGTATTCATACTCCGAAAATAAATACCTTTGCATCGATTTTTTAACTCTAAAATTTATCAAGATGAAAAAGTATTTATTAACTATTTTGTTAGCATCAGCATTTATAGTTAATCCTTTGTCTGGCTTTTCCCAAACTATGAATTGGGGAATAATAGGCGGTATCACCTTGTCATCACCAGAGCAAGGGAATGCTATGCTTGGATATCACATAGGTGGAAGTTATGATTATTCGTTCAAAAATAAAAGCACCGCATATTTTAATACTAAAGTGCTTTTGAAAGATAAGGGATGGAAATCAAATAGTATTGTTATACAGTCAAATAATGAAGTAAATATTTATAAATGGAGTGCACGGCCGTATTATTTAGAGATTCCTGTACATTTCGGATACAAGTGGGCTTTAAGTGAAAAGTTGAAATTGTTCGCTGATGCAGGTCCATATGTTGCCTTTGGTTTATGGGGACGGATGAAGTCTGAGAATCCTGAACCAGGTTTTGAGTATTTGGAAGAAAGTTGCATTTACAGAAATTCTTATCATAGAATAGACTTGGGACTCGGAGTGAATGCTGGTGCAGAATTGAACAATCACCTCCACCTATCAGTTGGATATGATTGGGGAGTGATAGGGGCATTCAAGGGTGCACTAAAGACATTCAATTCTATGAACAGAACATTCAATGCAAGTATTGGGTATATGTTTTAATCCGTCAATTGTTAACATTCTAAGGATTCGTAATTTGTAGTATTTAATACTTTTACAACAAAGATTATGAGTAGCAAGTGGATTTTCACGATTATCTTAGTATTGTACAGTATGAACCTTAAAGCTCAAGGTATAATTGATAGTTTGACAAATTGTAATGAGGTAGTTCCTGTCATCTTTGTTGACAACAATCATGAGTACAAATCCGAATACAAAAAAAGTGCGTATTGGAGAAAGTATAAAATAGAAAAGGCGGCAGCATGGACTGTATTGAGCGTTGGAACTGCAGGAGCAGCCTGTTCATTTTTTTGCACTACTGCGAATGCTTTGTTATGGAACAAAGAAGCGGCAGGGGCTTGGCTTGCAGTGTTTTATACTTCCGTAGGTTTACAATTGTCAAGCATACCGCTATTCATCTTTGCCCATAAGAACAAGAAGATGGCATTAAGGCCAAACCTTACTCTTAACACTATCAATACCATTTCCTTAGATTGCAAAACAATGGCTCAGCCTGCATTATCTCTACAGATAAACTTTTAAGGATTTCACGTAATATGACGGAGGACAGACCTTTGTCATACAAAAAGTAAAGCCAGAACAATAAGTATCTATTTAAACTTTCAAAGTTATTTATAACTAATATGTAATAAATTTTAAATAAATTATTTATGAAGAATTATGTTTTGTTAATTGCAATATTTTTCATTGCATTCTTGCCAAAGGCAATAGCACAATCTTTTGAATATGAAATTCATGCAGGAGCTAACATTACGAATACCATATCCAACACGTATTCTATATGTGATAATTCTGGTAAAGTGGGATTTGAAGTGGGTGGAGGAATAAATTATTCTTTTAAGAATGGAATAGCTTTGCAGAGTGGTTTGAACTTTATGCAATCAAGGTATCGCATTTCTGTTATGAGCAATTATGTTAATGACTTAGGACAGGGTTTTGTGGAATATCCTGCCGTAAACACCAACATTCTTTCTGCCGAAATCCCATTAGGTGTTGCGTATAGAATTAAGTTCAATAATGGATTTGAACTTATTCCTAATGTGGGAGTATATGGAAGATTAGGAATTTCCTCAATAAAGGATTGTGTTTCTGTTGCTAATTATGAGGATAGCTATAAATGGAATTGCTTTTCGGATTTCACACATGACAGTCACATGATAAAGGCTTTTCGCCGCTTGGATGGTGGTATTTCGGCAGGTTTGACAGTAGTTTTTGCAAATCATTATCAACTCGCATTTAATTACAGACGTGGTTTAGTGTACCAATCATGTGACTTCAAGAACAAGCATCAATCACTCAGTTTGTTAGTTGGATATAGATTTTAGTTTGCATAAATAAAGTAAGTAAGTTTTTTACATAATTAAAAACAACACATAAAAATAAATAATATGAAAAAAAGAGAGGATCAAGGGACAGGTCAATGAACCACCCTGTTAAATCAATCATTTTTCACATGAATCATAAACCTGTCCCTTGGCCCACTCCAATTATTCCTCAATAATGCAGAATCTTAGTTGTTTATTTAATAATTCTTCAAAATCAGAATACATATGAAATTTAAGACCCTTTTTATGGCATTAGCATTAAGTTCACTTTCTGCTTTTGCACAAAAGAAGAATGAATTTGAACTGCGAATCGTGTCAAATTCTGTAATTGACAATTCGTATTCCACATTTGGAACAGACTTTGTCTATAGATATAAGGTAGGAGAAAAGTTTAGAACGGGAATAGGTCTGGGAGTTAATGCTACTCCCAATATTACAACTTTGGATATTCCTTTGTTCCTCTCAGAAAAGATATCTTTCAAGACAGAAGGACTTATACCTTATTTGAACATTGAAGGAGGAATCAATCTTCATGACGTTACAACTTACACCTACACTTATGCCAATCCTCGATTTGGTATTGAAATCCCATTAAAACGAGGGGCAGTCCTACCAGAAGTCGGATTCAAATATGATTTTGACAATCATAGTTGTTTGTTTACAATGTCAATAGGTTATAGATTCTAATTCATATTTTCTTTCTCTATCCCTTTTGCACAAAGGGTTTGAGAGGTGTTTGGTAGAATGGTAGGGTGTTGAGATCCCCAATCCTTTTTTATTAACTCTTGTTATATGGAGGAATAAAATAAAAGTAGATATACAATAAATAATATGAAAAGAATTATTTTGTTATCTTTAATGTTTGCTTTATCTTTTGCAATGGCTCATGCAACAGAAGAAGCGGAAATGACAACAGCATCTGACCCTGAACTGGTGCAGTATGATATTATCATTACTGATTGTGGAACGGTACATCAAGTTGCGCCATTCCAAAGTAATGAGGCTTTGTTGAGACTGTTGGATTATTTCACAGAAATGGATTGTCTCTAATTTTTTTGTGTGAGTCGGTAAGAATGTTCTCCCCGACTCACTTTTTTCCCACATTTAGTATTGCTATACAAATAATTTTGTATATTTGCAGAGGATAAAAAATATACTATATGCTTAATACGATTTATTTTATAAGTGATGGGCTATCATCTCGAAAAGGAACAATTAGGATACTTTGTGGTCTGTTATGTTGGATTTGTGCAACCCAAACGTTGCTCGCTCAGGACAAAGCATTGTTTAATGTCCATTATCTGACTCAATACAAGCTGTTTGCGGAAGACAAGAGAGTTCGAGACACGGAGATGGTACTTGAGGTGGGACACAGGAAGGCTTGTTTCTACAATAGGTGGGCAAGAATTAGGGAGCATATAGTAGATAGTTTGTCGGGGGTGAATGCAGATGAGAATGAAATGTATAGGTTGGTGAATAATTATCCTTCGCCAGGGTTGCATTACTGTATATATGAAAACTGTACATCTTCTGGTAAAAGAATAGTTACGGACCAGATGATACAGGATTTCTACTATGAGGAAGAAATAGAATATCCTCAATGGACTATAGAGAGGCAAGACTCTGTTTTGCTTGGTTATAAGTGTACGGCTGCAACATGTGAATATAGGGGAAGGCGGTGGACTGCATTCTACACAAGTGAATTGCCTGTTTCTGAAGGACCGTGGAAACTAAAGGGGCTGCCTGGATTGGTCCTTTATGCGGTTGACAGTTCTGGTGTGTTTTCTTTTAAGGCAATAAGCATAGTGAAGAGTCAGGGGGTGATTGACGCTCCCGACTTGTCAAGACACATAAAGTGTACTCGTAAAGACCTAAACAATATGTATATCGAGAGAGCACGAAATCCGAAGGAGTTTGGGAAACGATTTGGACTCACAGGTGCATCATATACAGCGGACGGCAAGCCTTTGGTGTATCCCGAACGCCGTGCCATGATTTTGGATGAATAATGCCACTGCGTCTGATGTTCAATATGATTCATAGACTTGTCGTAGTTCTCGTTCTTTTCATTTTTGCCCCTATTACGATGTGGGCTCAACATGTTTCGGGGATAGTAAAGGGGGAAGACGAAGTTCTTCAGGGTGCAAGTGTAGCATTGCTAAATGATAGTGATGCTATTGTTTCATATACTATAACAGATCGTAATGGTGCATTCCAGTTGGATGTTCCTTTGAAGGGTGATGTGGCATGTATTTGTGTGTCATATTTGGGGTATAAAAGGGAGATTGTGCCATTGGAAAATGTTAAAGAAGGGATGGTGATATGTTTAGAAAAATCAGATTTCTTATTAAAGGAGGTGGCTGTAAGGTCAGAACGATTGAAAGACCATAACGACACTTTGGTTTATTCCGTTGAGGGATTCGTACAGGCGCAGGACCGCACCATAGCCGATGTGATTAGGAAAATGCCTGGGATAGAGGTTAAGCCAGATGGTAGTATTGAATATCAAGGCAAACCCATCAATAAGTTTTACATCGAGGGACTGGACTTGATGGGGGCGCAGTATGGCATTGCGAACAGGAATCTTCCTGCAAGTATGGTGAAGAGTGTCGAGATATACAAAAATCACCAGCCAATAAAGTCTCTGCGAAACATAAAGTTCAGCGATTGTGCCGCGCTGAATCTTGTACTCAAGGATGATGCAAAGTCTGTGTGGAAAGGAATCTTTGATTTGGGCATTGGTTATGGAGACGAGTTGCTTTTTGACAATAGGGCAATGGCAATGCAGTTCCAGAAAAAGTTCCAGACCATAATGATGTACAAGGGAAACAAAGTGGGGGATGACATAGGTGGTGAGGTGCGAGATCTTATAGCTCCCCAGTATAGGGATAGAAGTGTTAATGATGCAGATGGAATACTGTCGCTTATGTCTTTACCTCAACCTAATATAGACAGTAAGAGATATACTCTCAACAACAGCCATGTGGTAGCGGGCAATTGGCTGTGGAGAACGGGAAAGGATAGCAATTTGCGTCTGCAAGCAAACGGAGTGTTGGACAAGGAAGAGTTGGGAAGTTATCGTGAAACCACATACCTCACGCTTGCCGATTTGCCTGTTGTCGTTGAGGAGCAGAATGTAGGAAATAGTAAAAGCGAATGGAAGGGAACGATTGAGTATCAGTTGAATAGTGACAAGACATTTCTCAGCAACATATTTCGCGGCTATATGGACTTCAACAAGAGTGTTGGTTCGATGCTGTATAATGGACAGGGTAAGGAGATGATGGTAAGACCGCACAAGCAGAACATTAACAACGACTTGCACTTCTCGCACACTACAAGTAAAGGTAATGTTTATGACATTACGAGCAACCTGTCATACAATCATTTGCCCGGACTGTTGCTTACCATCAATGGCACGAAGGAGAAGTTGGACTTGAGCCATATTTCATCGCACAATGAACTGAAATATAAGTGGAAGATTGGGAATTATTATTTGGACAACCATTTGGGTTTGAACTATGTCAGCCAGAAGATAAATGATGATGGTGATTATCAACTTTGCCAACCATATTGGACTTCTGTGTTCTCGTTGAAGAGGAAAGTATGGAATGTCAATGCCTCCGCAATGTTGAGTTATGCGAATATGTCATATAATGAAAACTCCCTAAGCCGGCTATTGATTGATCCGAAATTGTCATTGTACTGGAGCCCTTCTGGTGTGTCGGAGTTCTCATTTGCAGCATCTTACACAAATACTCCATTGCTCGGAGAAAAGGTTTTCTGCACGCCTTTGTTCACGGACTACCGCACTCAACGCACTAATAGAGGCAAACCAGACATGCAGCATCTGCTCGCAGTCAATGTTTCATACAGATATACGAACCCCATCAAGGGGGTATTCTTCAACGTACAACCTTTGTTGAATATAAACTACAACAACATCCTGTACAGGACCGGTTTTGCTTCGGGTGTGTATTCCGTTGTGGCTACACAAAAAGAATACACCTCTGTGACGAAAGGTGTGTCAGCCAGAATAAGCAAGTCGTTCAGTTGGGCGAAATCAATGGTAGGATGGAATATCAACTATAGGACGAGGAATTGTTTCATAGTTGTTTCTGATAACATAAATGAAGTCAACATGTCTTTGATTGCTTCCTCTCTGGAATATTCATTAAGACCTTTGCACTTCGTTTCTGTAGAAGGTGTAACATCGGTGCAAGTGATTCAGAATCGCAATCGCTCAAACCCCCAATTGGGTTCAGGCAACATTGCTTATTTGGAGCATAAACTGAATTTTTTCGTGTTGATTGGCAAACCTTGGATGATTAGAGTTTCAAACGAATTGTTCCATAGTAGTGAGTCCGATTATGGAACAAACTACTATTGCGATTTTTCTTTGAGCTATAAGGCGAGCAGGTGGGAACTTGCATTTATGGCGAATAATATCTTGGGGAACACGGCATATAGGCATAGACAAATAAATGCTGATATGGAAACCTATTCCATCACGACCCTACGCCCGCGCGAGTTTCTTGTAAAATTCAGTTTTGATATATAGTCCATAATGCCCCCCTTCTTCTTGATTATTCCTTCCATTCAGCCAATTAATTTCCCTTTGGCAATGTATGTTGTGTAGGATAAAATAAAAGATTAAGTTGTTTTTAAACTCCCTTGGTAGATAGCAGGTAGATAGTTGGTAGAATGTTGTCCAAACATTCTACCACTCTCTATCCCTTATGTACAAAGGGTTTGAGGGGTGTTTGGTAGAATGGTAGGATGTTAAGAGCAATAATCATTTTTCTTTTTTCACTTCTATTATTTGTAGGTATGAAATAATTGTTGTATTTTTGCAATCGTATAATAATTAAATGATAACATATGCCACAGATTAGTGATTTTTACGGGATATTGATATGGTTAAATTATAACAACTATGTTCTTGGAAGTAATAAAAGCCGAATACCTTGATGGCTATCGCATCAGGTTGTATTTCAATAATGAGGAAGTACGAGTTGTCGATTTGTATAATTCCTTGAAAGGGGAAGTGTTTGTTCCGCTTAAAGACATAGAGTACTTCAAGAACTTCACTATTAAGTTCAATACGATAGAATGGGAGAATGGTGCCGACTTTGCTCCTGAATACCTCTATGACATAAGTGAAGCTGCATAAGTTTGTTTATGACGGGGGACAGTCTCCTGTCAGACAATGTCCAATAATATAAGTAAAATTAGGGATATGCATATAAGAAATGTCACTAAGCACATGTGTTTGCTAATTACGCAAATGTTTATGAGTTTGTACTTGTATGCAGACTCGGAATCATTGAAAGCGGTATATACAAGGAATTCGGCAGGTAATTTTGAATTTGCAATATCGAATGTGTCAGAAGATACAATATATCTTTTTGATACTTATTTTGAGCGTAAAACTTCGTCTTTTTATTACGAATCAGAATATGTACACCGCTACAATAAAAAATCGAACACTTACAAATTGTCGTTAATGCCTATTGGGTCTGCTTTATTCTCATCTGGTAGTGGGAGAATATATTTAGGTCCAAAGGATACATACCAAATAATAATTCAAACCTGGCCATCATTTACTATTATACCTCCACATACAACCGTACACTTAGTAATGATTAAGGATGCTTTTTATTCGCAAATGTATGTTGATGATAGATATTCTGGAAACCTAAATTATTTCAATCATACTCGCAAAGGAGACATCAAAGTTAGAAGAATAAAGAAGATTCCAGATTGGATTACACTTGAATTGGCTTATAGCAAAACGGTTGATGAATTGTTGAAGCATAGTAATCAACCAGGTTTTAATATTGATAGATGGCAAGAGCAATTGTGTTCTTTCGAGAAACTGTCTATCTCTATTAGTTTAAAATGACATTGCAAAGTATAAAACCGGTTCTATATGACGGGGGACAGACCCCTGTCATACATTATAAGATTGACGACCCTCTTAAAAGATAAGGAAAATATGAAAAAAATATGTTATAT
>CALBJW010000216.1 GCA_937893145.1 uncultured Prevotellaceae bacterium
CTCTCAGCGAACAGCCCAATGATTCCTTAATATTTAACGTGTGCGCAGACGCGCGTAAGTTCTTCGAGTCATTGGACTTGGCACAAGTTCCAGATTTGTCCAGTGAGGAGGCGTTGGACAGTTATACGACACTTCTGAAGAACCATCTGAAGAAGGGCATCAAGTCCAAGTCGGACTTGCAGCGTTTCATCCGTGCAGAAGATATTGCCTTCCGTGGATTCCTCGTGCATCTCCATGAACTCGGGAACACTTCGCTGAAGAACATCACGAAATCGACAGAATCCATCTGCGAACTGATATTCAGATCCGCAAAGGATGGACAGATGGAAACGGAGGTTCCATTGGTGTATATGGTAATGCGCACGAACAGGCGCATCATCCAGAATGCCATGACCTGCCTTGATGACATCAAGTCTGGACGTGTCACAGGAAACGATGAACAGGCAATCGTTTATCAGTGGATGATGATGAAACCTTTCTTTCCAACGGACGAACTCTCACTGGCTCTTCTGAGCGACAAGCAGAAGGAGAACCTGCGCACGCTGGCAGATGAACTGCCTGACGTATCAGCCATGCTGAGCAAGAGAAAAGGCTGGTCGATGCTGCCCATAGACGAAATGCCAAACGAAATCATCAAGGAATATGTCAGCGCAAGATAGCATGGAAGAAACCATCTATAAGTTTGAGATTTTCATGTCGCTGGTCGCTCCTGACATCATCGACACGGACAACATTGAGGAGAATGCGCTGTACGATGACAGGGCTGTAGTTCGCTACAAACTGAAGCATCAGTTTTCCATTGGGGAAATCATAGAGAAACTGGAGGAGGTTGACCGCTTGATTATGCTTTACTATATCTGTCAGCGAAAGGCGGTACAGACAGGACGGAGCTGTTCGTTCTACTCGGACAGCAAGCGTGGTCAGATGTTCCGCATCGACTTCTACACTGAACGTGACGGCAAATGCCACAACCTAACTGTCATCTTCTTCAAATCCCTCGAATACATGTACCAGGACATCATCCGTGAGCATGGTCGCATCCAGTTGCACGGAATAAGGATTTATCTCCGTCCTGAAAAGAAAGTGATAACGGACTTTATGTGATTAAACCTAACACATCAGATATTATGACTTGGAGACTTTTGCAACTCGCTTTCCCTATCGTGTTCATCGGGATTGCTTTCTATTTCTATCGTTCTCACCGTGACTTACTGGTCTATTTCCGCAAGCAGATGGCAGTTAGTCCGGCAGGAAGACGTTTCATCGTTCTGGCAACGATGCTCGTACTCATCGTGTATCATTTCGTGGCGTTATGTGGCACATCTGGTGTTCTTGAACTGCTTCCTTCAAGCATCTGGGTGGGGCTGATGTTCTCACAGAAATATGGCGAGAGCATCATACGCTTCTTCCAAGGAAGACGTAACAGATACTGTGCGTTTGTGCTTATACTCGCCGCATTTTTCCTACCTGCCACAACACCGATGGCGGTGACTATGATGGTGCTACTTGTCACCTCATGGATATTACCAACGAAGGAACAGATGGATGCGGCATGTGAACGTGGTGACATACCTGACATCATCGGCGAGACCGTGGAAGGGCTTACAAACGAGATGCTGGCTATCCATGCTCGCATGTTTCCTGAAGAGGTGGACGATGCAGAGAAAGTTTCGGATGTGGACACCGAAACTATTCATGCGGAATCCTTGGATGAGCCAGAAATGGTCGAGGATGTGAACGATGTGTCTTCGCCTTCTAACAGTCCTTCCGAAAGGGCTATCCACAATCAGGAGATGCGTGAAAAGGAGCGCAAGCACAGACACAGCCGTGCAAAGCGACGTGCAAGACGTGCCAAGAACGGACGCTGACCAACCATGCGAAAGTGCTTTCCCTTCCGCTTGCAACAGTCAGATGAGAGAATTACTTTTTGTGTAACTTTTTAACTGTAAGACAATGATAAAAAAACTTGAACCTAAACACTTGGGCATCAGCAACCGCTTGCTTGAGTTCCTTGCTCCTGAAGAGGACAAGCGTCTTACCAAGCTGGAGGCTTACCGTGACCTTCTGGAAATGGCGACACATTTCAAGAGCCATGTCAGCTGCTATGGACAAGAGTTCGACCTGATGCCTGGTGAGATTGTCACCTCCATCAGCGAGCTGGCAAAGAAGTGGCGATGGCAACGTGCCACTGTCCGCAAGTTTGTGGACACGCTTGTGGAACTGGAACAGGTCATTCACACGCCTCAGGTTAAGTGCAGCCGCATGGAGCTGATTTCACTCCGCTTCAAATGGCTGCCTACCGACCATCCAGTCAACCTGCTTTCGGCAAACGTTTTTGCAAACGACGATATGCCACTTGCAGAATCTGGTCAACTGATCACATCCGTCATCCGTGGGCTATCTGAGCAATTCGCTGAGAATGCTTCCGACATGACGGATGAGAACGGCAACATCCTCTATTCCGCGGAACAGAGATGCCTTGTGGCAAGTCTCTATATCAAGGCGGTGATGAGAGCCTTCAGACACTTTATGGCTGATGTGTACACCACAGCCACGGAGAAGTCCCTGCTCGATACCTTCTTCAAGATCTGCCACGGCAATCAAGAAGAAGCGGTTCGGCTGATGTATGGGCTCTTCAAGGATGAAGGGCACGACATCAACCTCATGGTCTGGGAGACCTACGGAGATACGAGAGACGCTGTCACACGTATCTTGTCACAGGCTTTCCACAAACTGACAGAACGGCTGCCAGTTGATTGCGCCCCAACAGATTCTGAGGACAAGCCTACAGAAACAGATGCGGCGAAGTCCAAAGCCAAACATAAAGACCATTCTGACGACAACATTTGAAAATGATTTCATCAGGATGTTCTTTACCTTCGGGCATTACCTTTTTCCATGTGTGCGATTTGAACGCATGACATAATACGGCATATCCCCTTTCTTTTTCTGTTTCACCTCCCGATGGGCGTTTCAGTGGGCTTGCCCACAGTAAGGCATCAGACTTGTCTGCTGCCACAAACGAAGGGAAGTGGGGAGCATAATCACCGCTTTTTGGAAAAAAGACGGAGCGTGACCATACGTAGGGAGCAAGCTCGGTCACATTATGCCTTCTGGAGAGAAGGGAAACAAGGGATAGGAGCATACAGCGGATGCCTCGCCGTATGTGGAATGCGTGCCTTTTGGAGCGCATGGCAGAGGAACTGCACGGAAGGGAAAAGACTTCGCTGAGGAAGTCCAATATCGTAGATTATGGCAACTGGACAGAAACAGGTCATGGACATCAAACCTGGAAAGGGCATGACCACCAACGAGAGCAATGAACACCAACGGAAGTGGAACGACCACACGAAGGAGGTGCAGATGGGCAGGCGCGAGTATGACCCTACACGCGACCATCTGAACTTCGAGATTGCCAAAGGGGGCAAGGTGCAGCCTATAGACAAGTCGAAATCCATACCGCAGCGTATGGCAGAACGGCTTGCAGAACTTGGTATCAAAGACCCTAACGAGGGCAAGGAGGAACCTACCCGAAATACGCTTGCCAAGATTATTTTCTCTGGCAACCATGACCGCATGGTGGAACTTGCCTTTGGCAGTCAGGATGTGGACTTGAGCCGTAAAAGAGACAATTCCCATATCAGACGTATGCCAGAAATCGAACAGTGGGCTCTCGACCAGTACCGCTTTGCAAGTGAGCAATGGGGTGAGGACAACATCGTGGGATTTTATGTACATCTCGACGAAAAATGTCCACATATTCACTGCACGATTCTGCCAATTACACCCCAAGGTAAGCTGTCCCACAAGAAGGTGTTTCATGGGGAGTCCAAGGAGGCTATGGCTAAGCATCTGTCATACCTCCATGACGAACTCGCCAAGTATAATGCCAAGTGGGGACTTGAACGTGGGTCTGACATTCGACAGACGGGAGCCAAGCATTGCCCACCAGAAGAATACCGCCGACAACTCGCACAACAACTGGACGAACTTGTGGGCAAGATACAGGATGGCGAGATGACGCTTGAAGAGATCAAGAAGCAGACAACAACTGCTGAGCGTAAACTGAAAGCGTTCACGACAATGATTGCCAGACTCACGGCTCGGCAGGAGGAACTGACCAAGCAACGTGATGAACTTATCAGCCAGTACAATAAGGCTGATTCAGACAAGACAAGCATTGAACGTGAAATCGCCATGACAGAGAAAGCACTGGAGGATGTGAAGGAGAAACTCACAAACCGCCAGATGCAACTATCTGCCACGGAGCAG
>CALBJW010000217.1 GCA_937893145.1 uncultured Prevotellaceae bacterium
ATAATATAACTAATTATTAACTTCGTCAACAGACTTTACAATTAAGACTCAAAGTAGTCAACCTAATCCGTTAAACTACATAGTGTATGATGTGTATGAAGTGGTGTATGATCTTTTGCAATCATACACCTTTTTACTTTACTGATATTTAATGATTTAAGTGGCAAAAATGGCGTTGGTGTATGAGGTGTATAAGAAATTAGGTTTTTAAAAATATTACGACTTTAGCATTTGGTTTTGTTCTTTAATTCGTATGTGAACTGTCGCAACTTAGTGTATAATTCAAAAAGAATAGGAGTAATTTGCATTTTCCCTCTCTTATTTTTGGTAATTTCAAAATGAAACCGTACTTTTGCGAAAATAAAACTCCTACCGTTGCTATTGTTGAAAGAATACCAATGGCACAAATAATGAGGCGGCTTTCAGTCTCAGATTAGTAAAGAAAAGTAACTAATTTTTGTCTTAAACTTCTGTTGTTTTGATAGTTAAATAATAACAATTCAAAGACATCACCTATAAGGGAAAGAAACTTTGGTTAGTAAGTATATGTGCAAAAAAAATGAAATAACATGTCGTGTATTTGCAGTATTGCTTGTTCTTGCATTCTGTATTTTGTCGTGTGTCGGTAATAATGGAAAGCGCAGTGTTGAAAATGATTGTGATTCCATTGTGAAAGATGAACTTACTTTGTCAGATGTGGATATTTCTGATTCGTGTGTATCTCATGAGTTGGATAGTGCAGGTATGACTATAACAGTGAAAAGTTATCCGTATCTTAAGTACAAGGATTTTCCTGCCGATAGCTTTTGCGTTGAAGGACGTCGAAAAGAACTTGAAACTAAGTTTAACATTGTACTACCTCGAACCACACATCCAGAATGGCTTAGGGATAGTATAGTTTCATCCATTGTCGGTGATATCTACATCAAGCATAAAGAGCTCAGATATAACAATAAGGCATTGCTAACGGCTTACATGAAAGACATTATGCAAGATGATATATATTGGGCGGAAGAACCAGAACAGAATACAAATCAATACCAGGTGATTTCTGCGCCGATATGTGTTGCCAGACAATTCGTAACTTACGAGACATCAGTTTATATGTATTTTGGTGGTGCTCATGGAATGGGGGGCGTATATGGCTCTACGTTCTTTACTTCTGATGGTAGCCGGTTCGACTGGAATATGATTGAGAAAAGTGATAGTATTGGTTTATGTAAACTGATATGGAATGGACTTTTGACTCAATATTTCAAAGGTGATAAAAATGAAATGAATAATCTTTATGTTGATGAGGCTGAGCTACCTCTGCCTGCAGTTGATCCATACCTTGACAAAAAAGGAGTAGTCTTTATGTATTCGGAATACGAAATTGGTCCGTTTTGCTACAGACATCCGACATGTACCATATCTTACGAAAGCATGAAGCCATATTTGAGCAACAAGGCTAAAGCACTGTTAAAATAAAAAAGTAAGTCGTTTTTTCTGTTTGACGACTTACTTTGCTTCTATAATTTATCGAATGTCTTTGCTCCTTTTATATAATACTTGAACAGTATGGAGTAGTTTGTTCGTTCGGGGATGTTTGTGGCACGGCGTGAGGACTGTACTTTGTGGCGGTCATCGCGCCATCTGTTTAGGGTGGAGTAGAACTCTTTGTTGGCACGGATGATTGCCCACGCGTGGCTGCCTTGCAGGGTGAGGAGGAACTTGAGGGCTGCTACCATGTCGAGGATGAAGCGCATGGTGAGAACGGAGTGGAGTTCGCTTTGTGGCAGATTCTTGTAGAGCATCCAGAGGGAGTTGCGGAAGTTGAGGAAGGTCTTGCGAGGATTGCCGTAGTTGAGTGATGCACCACCGAGGTGGTAGGCTGTGCTCTGAGGTATGCAGACTATGCTTCTGCCCATGAGGCGGAGGCGCCAGCAGAGGTCGATTTCCTCCATATGGGCAAAGAAACGAGAGTCGAGACCACCTGCATTGAAGTAGTCCGATGTGCGAATGAGCAGACATGCTCCTGTAGCCCATAGTATTGGGCGGATAGTGTCATATTGTCCATTATCCTTCTCCACAGTGTCCATGATTCGACCTCTGCAGAATGGATAGCCATACTTGTCGAGATAACCACCAGCAGCACCAGCGTATTCGAAAACCTCCCCCGTCCTCTCCGAAGGAGGGGTGATGCCATCCGGATTGGATTCGGTTTGATATCTGCTTGCTTGCGGTTCCCCTCCTTGAGAGGGGGTAGGGGAGGTTAACTTTAATAACTTAGGCATACAAGCAGCACATTCGGGATGATCTTCCATATATGAAATGAGAATCTTATCCCAGTCCTTCTGCCTTATCTCTACATCCGAATTGAGCAGAACGAGGTATTCGTACTCGTCCTTCAACTGGGCGAGAGCACGATTGTAGCCCTCTGCAAAACCATAGTTCTTGTCGAGCACAATGGTGCGAAGGGTAGGGAACTCGCTCGCAAGCATCTTGAGAGAATCATCAGTCGAGGCGTTATCAGCCACGATGACATCCCCGATGCTATTCGCGATGACGGATGGAAGATACTTGCGCATCATGTCCGAACCGTTCCAGTTTAGTATTACTATGCCCAGTTTATGCATTCTTCTGTGATGGTTATTGTGGTTATCGTATTGTCAAGTTCTGGTTTGTTTTCGGTTTGCACCTTAACATAATTATCTGTGAATCCCGACATTGGTTTGTTCTTTGGTGCGTGTTCCCATAGCACAGGACGAGTCTTTCCAACTTGTGAGAGATAGAACTCGCGAAGCTTCTCTTCGGAGAGTTTCAGTAGTCGCTGCGAACGCTCGTGCTTCACCTCTGGAGAAACGATGTATGGAATTTCGAGAGCCTTAGTGCCTGGACGCTCGCTGTATGAGAAGACATGCAGTTGAGTGACAGGAAGACTCTTGATGAACTCGTATGCAGTCTCGAAGTATTCAGGTGTTTCGCCACGAGTACCCACGATGACATCAACCCCGATGAAGGCATCGGGCATGAGCCTCTTGATGTACTCTATCTTGTGGCGGAAAAGGGCTGTGTCGTACTTGCGATGCATGAGTTTCAGCACCTCATCGCATCCCGACTGAAGAGGGATGTGGAAGTGAGGCATGAACTTGCTGCTCTTAGAGCAGTATTCGATTATCTCGTCCGTGAGGAGGTTTGGTTCGATAGATGAAATGCGGTAACGCTCAATGCCTTCCACCTGGTCGAGAGCCTTGACAAGGTCGAAGAATGTTTCCCCAGTAGAACGGCCGAAGTCGCCGATGTTCACACCAGTAATCACAATCTCCTTTCCTCCCTCAGCAGCCACCTCTTCAGCCTGCTTGACAAGAGACTCGATGCTGCCGTTGCGCGAACGACCACGAGCAATAGGGATGGTGCAGTATGTGCAGTAGTAGTTGCAACCATCCTGCACCTTGAGGAAGTAGCGAGTGCGGTCGCCATGTGAACACGATGGGGCGAAAGTGAGGATTTCAGCAGTGCGAACAGTATAGGCTCCTGTCATCTTCTCCATAATCATAGGAATGATGTTTGCCTTCTCGTTCGAACCGATAACGAGGTCCACACCCGGAGTCTCGATGATTTCCTGCGGCTTGAGTTGGGCATAACAACCTGTGACCACAACGAATGCACCTGGATTCTGCTTCACAAGCTTGTGAATAGCCTGGCGACACTTATGGTCGGCAACCTCAGTCACGGAGCATGTGTTGACCACACAAATATCAGCAACTTCTCCCTTCTGAGCCTTCGTCACACCATACTTCTTCAGCTCTTGAGCCACACTCGAAGTCTCTGCGAAATTGAGTTTACAGCCCAAGGTGAAGTACGCTGCTTTCTTTCCTTGTAATATGCTTGAGTCTATCATTTCTAATTAATTTTGTGCAAAGGTAGTAATTTTTAATAAAATAGTTGGCATATTATATAATAAAAGGAGGGCTTCTTCGTTATTATAAGCAAAGAGAACCAATAAAATCGTTTAAGTATATATATCAACCCGAGTCTGCCTATGGTAAATTCTACTCCTGAGAAAACTTCCAAAACTGAAATTTACGACCTCACAAATGCTTGCAAACCAAGTGAAGACACCCTGTTCTTCCTCCAGTTATTTGCAAGAGCATACCCTACAACAATGCAGTCTGCATAAGGGAAATAATACTTTTTCGTTTTGGACACATCAAAGATTCTTTCGGTCTTAGCCTCCACAAAAGAGGTTAAGCAGATGGTTAAAGCCTTATTAGATAAGAAAAAAATAAGGATAAAGGTTGGCGGACTTCTCGGTTCGTCAGCCCCACTTGTTTTTGCCTCATTGATGAAAGAAAAGAAGAATATGCTCTTCGTTCTTTCCGACCAGGATGAGGCTGGCTATTTCTATCACGACCTCGTGCAGATATTGGGTGAGACGAATGTGCTGTTCTTCCCTTCTTCGTACAAGCGAGCCATAAAGTACAACCAGAAAGACGGTGCAAACGAAATACTACGCACGGAGGTTCTCACTCGTGTGAACCAGATGCAGGAAGGGCAAGACAACCTGTATGTCGTGACCTATCCAGAGGCACTTGCTGAGAAGGTAGTGTCGCAGCAAGACCTTTCGGACAAGATGCTCAGAATGTGCAGAGGCGATGAACACGATGTGAATGTGCTGGAAAAGCAACTCTTGAAACTCGGTTTCGAACGGAAGGACTATATCTATGAACCCGGACAGTTTGCTGTTCGAGGTAGTATCGTGGATATCTATTCCTTCAGTTCTGAGAAACCATACCGACTCGACTTCTTTGGTGATGAGATAGATTCCATCCGTACATTCGATGTGCAGAGTCAGTTGTCGCAGGAAAAGGTGGAGGAGATGACCGTTGTGCCAGAGATAGCACAGGCTGGCATGGCTTATATCTCCTTTCTGGAGTTCTTGCCAAACGACATGCTGATAGTAAGTCGTGACCTTGCATACACTTGCGACAAGGTAGCCCAGATATACGATGAAGGCTTCTCTTCGCAGGCTCTGTTCGAAGAAACGGAAACGCAGTTGATTCGTGATAGGGTGATGGTAGAGGGAGAACTCTTCCTCCGACAAATCAATAACTTCCGAACCATCGAACTAAAGAAGAGTGGCGACATACAGTTTGAGACGAGTCCACAGCCACATTTCCATAAGAACTTTGAACTTGTCAGCCAGGAGTTCCATAGGCTGATGGACGATGGATATAAACTCCTTATATTTGCCGACAGCGAAAAACAGATAAAGCGTCTGCAGGACATCTTTGAGGAGATGGCAGAAAATGAACCTGAATATGCGAAGATTAAGTTCACTCCGATGAACAGAACCATCCATGAAGGTTTCATCGACCATATAAATAAAAGATGTTACTTCACAGACCATCAGATATTCGACCGTTTTCATAAGTACAACCTCAAGTCCGACAAGGCTCGAAAAGGTAAGGTTGCCTTGACTCTCAAGGAATTGCAACAATTCGAATTGGGAGATTATGTAGTTCACATCGATCACGGAGTTGGTCGGTTTGGAGGGCTTGTGCGTGTAAACGAAAACGGAGTGATGCAGGAGAAGATTAAGATAATCTATCAGGATGGAGGCACAATATATGTCAGCATCCATTCGCTCCATAAGGTATCGAAATACAAGGGCAAGGAAGGCGACCCACCTCGTGTGAACAAGCTCGGTAGTGGTGCTTGGGAACGCATGAAGGAGAAGGTAAAGACAAAGGTTAAGGACATAGCCCGCGACCTGATTCGTCTTTATGCTCAACGCAGAAATGAAAAGGGATTTGCTTTTAGCAAGGATTCGTTCATGCAACACGAACTTGAGGCAAGTTTCATATATGAAGACACTCCCGACCAGTACAAGGCAACACAGGATGTGAAAGCCGATATGGAGAAGCAGCGTCCTATGGACCGACTTGTATGTGGTGATGTGGGATTTGGAAAGACCGAAGTGGCTGTCCGTGCTGCCTTCAAGGCTGCTTGTGATAGCAAACAGGTGGCAGTTCTTGTGCCTACAACGGTGCTTGCATATCAGCATTACAAGACTTTCAGTTCGCGACTCAAGGACTTCCCTGTTCGTGTTGAATATCTTTCTCGTGCCAGAACAGCAAAAGAGGTTACAAACATCCTGAAAGACCTCAGAGAAGGCAAGGTTGATATTATCATTGGTACGCACAAACTCATTGGTAAGTCGGTAAAATTCAAGGATCTCGGTCTTCTTATCATCGATGAGGAGCAGAAGTTTGGTGTTGCAGTAAAGGAGAAACTTCGCCAGATGAAGGTGAATGTCGATACTCTCACTATGACTGCTACGCCTATTCCTCGAACACTTCAGTTCTCGTTGATGGGAGCGCGCGACTTGAGTAGCATTCAAACGCCTCCACCTAACCGTTATCCTATTCAGACAGAAGTGCATACCTTCTCTGCAGAAGTGATTACTGAAGCCATTAACTTCGAGATGAGTCGTAATGGTCAGGTGTTCATCGTGAACAATAAGATAAGTAATCTATCGCAGTTGGAGGATATGATTCATGAGCATGTTCCTGATGCAAGGGTTTGTGTGGGACATGGACGAATGAATCCACAGGAATTGGAGAAGATTATTCTCGACTTCATGAACCATGATTATGATGTGATGCTCTCGACTACTATTGTCGAGAACGGTATTGATGTGCCTAATGCAAATACCATTATCATCAATGCTGCCGACCGATATGGACTCAGCGACTTGCATCAGATGCGCGGTCGTGTGGGACGAGGCAACCGCAAGGCATTCTGTTATCTTCTTGCTCCTCCACTCGTATCATTGTCGGAAGAATCACGCCGCAGATTGCGTGCTATTGAGGAATTCTCCGACCTTGGTTCGGGAATAAATATCGCCTTGCAGGACCTTGACATTCGTGGTGCGGGTAATTTGCTCGGAGCAGAACAGAGTGGCTTTATTGCCGACTTGGGTTACGAGACCTATCAGAAGGTGCTGAACGAGGCGGTAGCAGAACTTCGTGAAACGGAATTTGCAGACCTTTACGCCGATGCTCAGAAGGATGAATCGGGAAAGATTTCGGGTGAGAACTTTGTGGAGGAGGCTGCCATCGAGTCCGATATTCAGGCTTACCTTCCAGAGGAATATGTGCCTGTGAGCGGAGAACGAATGAGTCTTTACCGCGAACTCGATTCCTTTACCGAACCACGACAGCTTGAACAGTTCAGGAAAAACCTCAAGGACCGCTTCGGAGATATCCCTGCTGTGGGCGAGGAACTCCTCCGTGCCATGCCTATAAAGTGGGCTGCTCAACGACTCGGTATAAGTAAGGTGATACTGAAGAAAGGCAATATGATATTGGTACTCTCGGAGAATATGCTGTACTACCAGAGTAGTGCGTTTGATAAGGTGCTAAACTTTGCTTCATGGAATCCTAAGAAGTGTGAAATTAGAGAGGAACCTTACCGCTCTATTGTTGTCACAAATGTGCGCACATTTGAGTCTGCACTACAAATAATGACTGAAATGGAGCAAAGAGAGGCTTAATCATGCCTCTTTTGTGCTAAAAAATATTTAATACATGTATTGTTTGCTTTTATTTTTCTATCTTTGCAGACAATAAAAAGAACATAATAACCTTTTAAGGTTAACTAAAAAAGAATTAACAAATAGCTATGATTACAAGCGACAGCATTGTTATTATCCCAACTTACAACGAGAAGGAGAATATTGAGAAGATTATTCGTGCAGTATTTGGGTTGGAAAAGGCATTTCACATCTTGATTATAGATGATGGTTCGCCTGATGGTACAGCAGCCATTGTGAAAGGTCTCATGGCAGATGAGTTCTCGGACCGTCTCTTCCTCATCGAACGCAGCGGAAAGCTTGGTCTCGGAACTGCATACATCGCAGGATTTAAGTGGAGC
Organism: uncultured Prevotellaceae bacterium; assembly: GCA_937893145.1. Taxonomy (GTDB): domain Bacteria; phylum Bacteroidota; class Bacteroidia; order Bacteroidales; family Bacteroidaceae; genus Minthosoma. The sequence continues at coordinate 7,921 of CALBJW010000217.1, forward strand.
ATTGAGCGCAAGTACGATTATATCTTCGAGATGGATGCCGACTTCAGCCACGACCCTAAGGACCTTCCTCGTCTCTATAGCGCTTGTGCCGATGAGGGTTACGACCTCGCTATCGGTTCGCGTTATGTAAGTGGTGTGAATGTGGTTAACTGGCCTATGGGACGTGTGCTTATGTCTTACTTCGCAAGTAAGTATGTTCGTCTTGTCACAGGTTTCAAGATTCACGATACAACAGCGGGATTCAAGTGCTACAAGCGACGTGTGCTCGAAACCATCGACCTCGACTCTATCCGTTTCAAGGGCTATGCTTTCCAGATAGAGATGAAGTTCACTACTCACCAGTGTGGATTTAAGATTAAGGAGGTGCCTGTAATCTTCGTGAACCGTGTGGAAGGTGTTAGCAAGATGAACGGTGGCATCTTCGGTGAAGCATTCTTCGGAGTGATGCGATTGAGACTCGACGGATGGTTTAAGAAATATCCAAAGCCTAAGGAATAATGAAAACAATAATTCGTAATGCAACAATAGTCAACGAAGGACGTACCTTCGTTGGCTCTGTTATAATTGAGGACCAGTATATACAGGAGGTCATTGAGGGCGGTGATGATGTCACTCAACCTTACGATCAGGAGATTGATGCAACAGGTCTGTACCTCTTCCCTGGTGTGATAGATGACCATGTTCATTTCCGTGAACCAGGTATGACACACAAGGCAGACATCGCAAGCGAAAGCCGTACAGCTGCTGCAGGTGGTGTGACTTCGTACATGGAGATGCCTAACACCGTTCCACAGACTACAACTATCGACCTCCTCAACCAGAAGTTTGAGATTGGTAGCCATCAGAGCCGTGTGAACTATAGCTTCTTCTTTGGAGCAACAAACAATAATGTTAACCTCCTCTCTCAGCTCGATCCTCATCGTGTGCCTGGTGTGAAGGTTTTCATGGGCAGTAGTACAGGCAATATGCTTGTGGATAGAGTGGATTCTCTTCTTCGACTTTTCCAGGAGTCGCCGCTTCTTCTTATGGCTCACTGCGAAGATACGGACATCATCAACCATAACATCAAGCTCTTCCGTAAGAAGTACAAGGGACAGAACGATTTCCCTGTGCGCTACCACAGCCGTATTCGTAGTGTAGATGCTTGCTACACTTCTTCGGCTCTTGCTGTGAAACTTGCTAAGGAAACAGGTGCTCGTCTGCACATTGCCCATGTGTCAACAGCAAAGGAACTGGACCTTTTTGATAATTCACTTCCTCTTGAAGAAAAGAAGATAACTGCTGAGGCAGTCATTGCTCATCTCATGTTTACTACTGAGGACTACGACCGTCTCGGAACAAAGATAAAGTGTAACCCTGCAATCAAGACTCCTGATGATAGAGCAGCTCTTCGTGAGGCACTCAACACTGGACTTATTGATGTGGTCGGTACGGACCATGCTCCACACCTCCTCAATGAGAAACTCGGTGGTGCGCTCAAGGCTGTGTCGGGTATGCCAATGATTCAGTTCTCGCTTGTGTCGATGCTCGAACTTGCAGATGAAGGTGAGGTGTCAATCGAACGTGTAGTTGAACTCATGTGCCATAATCCTGCAAAGCTTTTCCACATCGAAAAGCGTGGATTCATTCGTCCTGGTTATTTTGCAGACCTTGTGCTTGTGGACCCAGATGCTAACTGGCTTGTGTCACAAGGCAGATACTACACTAAGTGTGGCTGGACTCCAATGGATGAACACACGTTCAAGTGGAGAGTTCGTCGCACTATCGTAAACGGTACTACTGCTTATTGTGATGGTGTCGTTGTGGATGGTGTGAGAGGAATGGAACTTACTTATGCTAATTAAGTACCAGATACACGAGCTTGAACCCTACATCAACTGGGTGTATTTCTTCTTTGCATGGAAGGTGCGCCCGGAAAGCGATGAGGCTCAAGGACTGAAACTCGAGGCAGTGAGGATGTTGCATCTGCTCAATGCTCACTACTCAGTTCGTGCTGTTGTTGAACTGTTCAAGTGTAATAGCCTTGGAGACGACATCATCCTTCAGCACCCAACCAACTGTCCTTGTTGCCGCATGAATCCACGAATGATAGGACGATTGCCTATGCTCAGACAGCAAACTCCCGATGCAGATGGCTATTGCAAATGCCTTTCCGACTTCATCCGCCCGATGGGGCAGGGTGTTCAAGACACGATTGGCATATTCGCAACATCCGTTCCTGCTGAGATGCAAGGTCTCTACCCCGATGACCCTTATAAGCAGATGCTTGTTCAGACTCTTTCTGATAGGCTCGCAGAAGCTGCTGCTGAGGTGCTACATCTTCATGTTCGCAAGACCTATTGGGGGTATGCTCCAGATGAGGACCTGAGTGTTGAGCAGTTGCATACCGAACAGTTTCAGGGCATAAGACCAGCGGTGGGCTATCCTTGTTTGCCTGACATCTCGCTCAACTTCCTGCTTGATGAGTACGTTCCGTTCTCACAGGTTAGGGTAGAACTCACAGAAAACGGCATGATGTACCCACATGCTTCTGTCAGTGGACTGATGATTTCCCATCCTGCAGCACAATACTTCTCGGTGGGACGCATCACACAACAGCAGTTGGATGACTATGCTGCTCGAAGAGGCAAGGAATCTGATGAAATAAAGAAATATCTATCTCGTAATGTTGAATAAGAACTGGAAATATTTCTGGCGCATTGTGCGAATAGCATTGATGACAATTCTGATGTTGCTGCTGATGATATTAGCTTATGGCTATTTCATTGGTAGTCGGCAGTTTGTTGTCAATCGCCAGACATACTATTTCCGTGATCTTCCAGAAGAGTTTGATGGATACCGAATATTGCAGTTCTCGGACCTTCATCTTGGAACCTTCCGACATGGCCATCAACGAGATGTTGATAGCATCGTGGCACTCATCAATCGCCAGCATTGTGATGCTATAATGTTTGCAGGCGACTTGGTTTGCAAGAGTTCAGAGGAACTTGCTCCTTACGATTCACTTCTTTCCCAACTTCGTGCTCCTGATGGTGTCTATTCCATTATGGGAAACCACGACTACGGCACATACAATGAATTTGAGTACGAGGTGGACCGACTACTGGATGTTGATGAACTTAAAGAACATGTTGCTTCATACGGATGGAGACTTCTGCTCAATGATCATGTCGTACTCCATCGTGCTAACCAACGCATTGCTATTGTTGGTGTGGAGAACGAAGGCATTCCTCCTTTTCCACAACGTGCAGAACTTAATAAAGCAATGAAGGACATCAAGTCAGATGATTTCTGTGTGCTTCTCACTCACGACCCAACTCATTGGAAACGTAGCATTGTAAACCAGACTTCTATACAGCTAACTCTCTCTGGACATACCCATGCAGGACAATTCAAAATCTTTGGTTGGTCTCCGTGTTCATGTCGTTACCCAGAATGGAGTGGCACATATACAGAAGGAGAACAGATACTCTCGGTTTCGGATGGTATAGGTAATAGCATTATACCTTTCCGCTTTGGTGCATGGCCTGAGGTGAATGTGATTACATTAAGAAGAATTGTTCCTTAATAATCAATTCGAACACATAAATAAAACAATATAAAACGCAGAATTAATCAACTCATTTTATAGACAAACTAAATCTTGGTAAAAGTGCTTTATAACATTTATACTTATCTTATTGCAACTCCTCTTTTTCTCATTAACTCCATTGTAAACGGTTCACTCCTTGCATTGGTAGGCATAATGGGTGACCGCAAATACTTCTCATATTGGATTCCTCGTTTTTGGGCGTGGTTCACATGCTTTGTATATCTCATTCCTGTTACCGTGAAGGGCAGAGAACATCTTGATAAGAAGCAGACCTACCTCTTCCTGCCAAACCATCAAGGATATTTCGACATCTTCCTCGTGTATGCGTATCTTGGCCATAACTTCAAGTGGATGATGAAGGACTATCTCCGCAACATTCCTTTCATTGGCTATGCTTGCGCTCGCTCTGGACATGTATATGTGGGCGAATCAAGAGAATCCATCACTCATGCTATCCTTGAGTCGAAAACAAACCTCGAGAAGGGTATCTCGATGGCAATCTTCCCAGAAGGCACTCGTACCCATGATGGTAAGATGGGCGAGTTTAAGCGTGGCGCATTCATGCTTGCAAGTCAGCTCGAACGACCTATCGTTCCAATCACAATTAATGGAAGTTTTGAGGTGTTCAACCGCAATGCCACAATGATTTCTCATTATCCGCTCCAGCTCATCATCCACGAACCAATCTCAGTTGAGGAACAGAAGACACGCGGTTCAAAGCAGATAATGAAGGATGTGTTTGAAACTATCCACTCTTCTTTAAGCGAACAGTATAAATAAGTGAAGAGTGAAAAGTGAAAAGTGAAGAATTAGAACATCCTCTTCCGGTAGGAAATTCTTCACTCTTCACTTTTCACTTTTCTTTATGTCTTAATGTCTTTCTGCTTACTTCATCGAGTAAACGACATCCATAATCTTCTTTCCAATCTCATCGGCTGCCTCCATTGTGTTAGCCTCAGAGTAAACGCGGATGATTGGTTCGGTGTTAGACTTGCGGAGGTGAACCCACTTGTCAGGGAAGTCAATCTTCACACCATCAATATCATTAACTTCAGTGCCTGGTTCGTTAGAATACATCTCCTTCACCTTTGCGAGGATAGCATCTACATCAGTTGAAGCATCGAGGTCGATACGGTTCTTTGCGATTGCATATTCTGGGTAACGGCTGCGAAGCTCAGAAACAGTAAGACCTGGAGTCTGTTGGCGTTCGTGTGCAAGATGTGAGAGGAAGAGTGCGATACCAACAAGAGCATCACGACCATAGTGAGCAGCTGGGTAGATAACTCCACCATTACCTTCACCACCAATAACAGTGTTTGTCTCCTTCATCTTTGTTACAACATTTACCTCACCAACAGCAGCAGCGTTGTATTCCATACCGTACTTGCGAGTGACATCGCGAAGAGCACGAGTAGAAGAGAGGTTTGAAACGGTATTACCTGGAGTATGCTTAAGGATGTAATCGGCAACTGTTACAAGAGTGTATTCCTCACCGTACATCTTACCATCTTCGCAGATGAAGGCAAGACGGTCCACATCAGGGTCAACAACGAAACCTACATCATTACCACCCTTAGCCATAAGAGACATGATGTCTGTGAGGTTCTTCTCAAGTGGTTCAGGGTTGTGCTGGAAATCGCCTGTTGGTTCATCGTAAAGAGGAGTGACATTCTCCACACCGAGAGCCTTGAAGAGTTTAGGAAGGATAACACCACCAACAGAGTTGATTGAGTCGAACGCAACCTTGAAGTTTGCTGCCTTGATAGCAGGAACATCAACGAGGTCGAGGTCGAGCACCATATTGATGTGCTTCTCATCGTATGTGTTGTCTTCGATATACTTGCCAAGTCCATCAACATCAGCAAAGTCGAAGTCCTCTGCTTCAGCGATGCGAAGCACTTCGTTGCCTTCAGCAGCATTGAGGAACTCGCCCTTCTCGTTAAGGAGTTTGAGAGCGTTCCAGTGGCGAGGGTTATGGCTTGCAGTAATGATGATACCGCCCTGAGCACCTTCCATAGTTACTGCAACCTCAGTAGTTGGAGTAGTAGCAAGACCGATGTTGACAACATCAAAGCCCATGCCCATGAGAGTACCACAAACTACATTCTTTACCATCTCGCCTGAGATGCGAGCATCACGACCAACAACAATCTTGTTACTGTTGTTCTTAGCCTGACGACGGATAAGGGTTGCGTATGCTGATGTGAACTTTACAATATCAAGTGGGTTAAGGCCATCACCAGCCTTACCGCCTATTGTTCCGCGAATACCGGAAATAGATTTGATTAGTGACATATTATTTATTTTCCTAATTGATATGAAATCTCGAAATAGAATGGGAGCACCTGTCCTGTTGCATCATTTGTTCCTGAAGAATGAGGAATGATAACACGAACCTTAGCAACCTTACCAACATCACGCGAGAGACGGATGTAGTTAAGTGGTTTGAGCCAACCCTTTGGAACGGTAGCATCGTAGAACGACTTCATGAATCCTTCTGTGAAAGAAGCTGTGTAAGACTGGCTGTAGTGAGTATATTTCACGAGCATCTTGTCAACGATAGAAGGGAAGGTAGTGTTGAAGTGTGCTGTGTCAGCATTCAGAATGTCGTACTCAAAGAAACGACAAAGGATATTCTTTGTGATGGTACTATCAGGCTGTTCTTTTGCCATTTCTACCATAGTCTGTCCCGAACCCTTATTAACAATCTGCATGTAAACACCGTCGTCTTCGAAAAGCACAAACTCATTGCGAGAGAGGTCTGTCATGGAGTCCTGTGCGTAGAAGGTGTTCTCGCTGATAACTGTTATTGGTCCTGTGATGTCGTTGTCCTTGATGAATGCTGCAATAGATTTCTTCTCCTTCTCCTTAAGTTCGGCGTATGTCTCGCGGTCCTTGCACGAGAATACTGTAGTGAGAAGGAGAATGAGTGTTGCGAATGATAAAATTGTCTTCTTCATTTATTGTTTTGTTTCTATAAATTCTTCAAACTGCTGATACGTTCCTCTGGGTTCTCAGCTCCAAACACATAACTGCCTGCAACGAACACATCGATACCAGCCTCTGCAAGACGAGGTGCAGTCTCGGCATTTACTCCACCATCAACCTGAATGAGAGCGTGGCTGCCTGTGCGTACAATCATTTCCTTGAGTGCCTTAACCTTTTCAATAGAATGTTCAATGAACTTCTGTCCTCCAAATCCAGGGTTGACAGTCATGAGAAGTACCATGTCAACATCTTGGATGATATCTTCAAGCACACAAATAGGTGTGGCAGGATTGAGAGTGACACCAGCCTTCATGCCTGCATCGTGAATCTGCTGAATGGTGCGGTGAAGATGTGGACAAGCTTCGTAGTGTACATTCATCATGTATGCATTGAGAGCCTTGACCTCGTTAACGAATTTGCCTGGCTCAACAATCATGAGGTGTACATCGAGTTTCTTTGTGCAATGCTTTGCAACAGCCTTTAGCACAGGAAAACCGAATGATATGTTAGGTACGAATACACCATCCATGACATCAAGGTGAAGCCAATCAGCCTCACTTCGGTTAATCATCTCTAAATCCGACTTCAAGTCCGCAAAGTTTGCAGACAATAATGATGGCGATACGATCATGTTGTAATACTTATAAATTAGTTAGGTTTATGATAATTAGCAATAGTTTAGACTATTCAAGAGTGAAATTCTTCTGCCCAATCATCTGTCCATCGCAGAAGATGAAGAGCTTGTAGTTGCCACCTTCGAGGAATTCTTCAACATCAGAGTACATAGTAACGGACTGCTCCTCACCTGTGTATTCGATGTACTTCTTCTCAGTGTATTCGAGTTTTGTATTTTCGTAGTCAAACGACCCCTTCTTGCCCATCACGGTGTTGTCCGGACGAAGGATGCGAGCGTAGATGATACGCTGACCATTTGATGCAGTTACATTCTTTACGATAGTGAAACCGAAGGCAAGTTTCTTCACGTCCTTCACCTTCTTTGCTTCCTTACCTTTCTTGTTGTTGCCCTTTACCCAGAAACCTGTTGCATCGAGTTGAGCAGCAATGTTAACCTTGTCCTTGAGCTGGTTGCGTTCTGTTGAGAGGTTTGAAATCTGAGTGTTTGCCTTCTCCACATCTTCCTTGATGCGAGTGTTCTCAGAAACGAGAGCCTGATTGAGGCGGTTGAGGGAGTCAACCTGCATCACATAGTTGCGAAGAACCTTTCGAAGAGATTCAATCTCCTTCTTGAGACGATAAATCTCAGCAGCATCAGTTGCCTTTGTGTGTTCGAGTTCTTCGAGAAGCTGCTGTGTGTGGCGACGCTCATCTTCAATCTGAGCAATGAGTGAGTCGTTGCTGAGTTGCTTCTGGAGTTCCTGATACTGCACATCAAACTCCTTATACTGATTCTTCATCTCTGCCTTGTCGAGTTCGGCAAGTTCCTGAAGCTGCTTGTTTTCCTTGTCCTGATTTACCACAACGTATGCAAGGTAACCAAGTGCTGCAACAAGCAATGCTATGAGGCATGAGAGCAAGATGAGGGCTGTCGAACCCTTCTTGTTTTTTGTTTCTATAACTGTTTTTTCTTCGTTCTGTTCCATTTTGTTTTAATCTTATTTGATGCAAAATTACAAAAAATACTTGAATTTGGATGTTATTAAATATTAAAAAGGTGAAATTGTGCCGAAATGTTAACGATAAATCACTATATTTGCATGAATTTAACAACGAAAAGTAATAATGATTAATACAAAAATCTCTACAAAACAAGCACAAGATGTAAAGAAACTTCTTGATAATTGCAAGAATGTGGTTATCGTGACACACAGTTCTCCTGATGGAGATGCCATTGGTTCCTCACTTGCAATGTACGAGTTTCTGAAGCGTAAGGGCAAGAACCCTACAGTCATTGTGCCAAACTATTTCCCTGATTTTCTCCGTTGGATGAATGATGCGGACAAGATTATTCAGTTCGACCATCACAAGGCGTATGCATATAATCACCTCAACATGGCGGACCTTGTGATAGGTCTCGACTTCAATGTTCTTTCTCGTATTGATGAGATAGGTGAAGCTGTACGCAAGGCGCGCTGCAAGAAGTTGCTCATCGACCACCACATAGGTCCAGAGAAGTTTGCTGATGTCACGGTGTCGTTCCCTGAGTGTTCAAGCACATGCGACCTCTTGTTCCGAGTGCTTACAGGCATAGGCGAGATAGACAAACTGTCACTTCATGGAGCAGAAGACATTTATGCAGGAATGTGTACTGATACTGGCGGTTTTACATACAACAGCAAGGATCCGGACCTCTTCAATATCATCGCTGAACTCTTGAAAAAGGGCATTGATAAAGACATCATCTACCGCAAGATATACAACAACTATACTGTGGATCGCTACAGGATGATGGGATATGTGCTGTATGAGAAACTTATTCAGTACCCAGAGTACCACGCTTCCGTGTTCAGTATTACTCGTGAGGAACTCAAGCAGTTCAACTATTTGAAGGGCGATATGGAGGGTGTAGTGAATATGCCACTCTGCATCAAGGGACAGAAACTCAGCATCTCACTTCGTGAAGATACAGAGAAACCTATCATCTGGGTGTCAGTACGCTCGTATGATGACTTCCCGGCAAATGAGTTGGCAGAACAGTTCTTCAATGGAGGAGGACACTTCAATGCAGCTGGTGGTAGGCTTGAAAACAAGACTATTGATGAAGCACTCGAGATTGCAAAGAACGCTATTGAATCATTTGGAGAAAAGTTGAAAAATGAACAAGCTTAGTAAATTATTTATGATTTTGGCAGCAATGACTATGAGCGTTGCTGCCAAAGCGTTTATCACCTCAGGTGAATATTACATCTACAACGACTTCTTTGATAAGGCTTTGACAGCAAATGAGGGTAATCCTCGACTTGGTGTCATAGGAGACAACGATGCAGCCTTTATCTTTGAAGCAGTTAATCCTTCTGGCGATTATGTCATGCTTCGCCACAAGTCATCAGGCAAGTATCTTACCGCCAGTACTCAGAATACCTGGAGTGTGCTGCTTTCAGATGGTGGAACAGGAGACCAATACTATTGGAAACTCAATCAACTCTTCTCCACAACCCTTGTGAGCAAGAAGAACACAGGCAAGCGACTTGGATGCGATTTCAAGAATGGAAGCACATACTATTGGAACGAAGACTTCATTCCTGTTTATTATGACAAGTCTGCTGGTGCCATGAACTGGTTCTCCATCATTCCTGCAAACGGACAAGGCTTTGAAGCATCACGCAAGGCTACTTCAACAGCACCCTTCACCAATGAATATGGAGTGAAGGAACAGGATGACTATTGTGTGACAGAAGCCGTAACGGTAGAAGGACTCGATTATCACATCATAAGTGAAACCCCATTTGATGGTGGAACCGTAGATCTCGTTGGTGAGAACTCATGGCTTGTGTTTGAGAATGTTCGCCCAAGTGTTGTGAAGACCACACATCTCAGCAAGGTTACAATCAATGGAAAGAAGGCTGTTGTTGGTACCAACTGTCGAGTTGAGATTTATCTTCGTGGAGCCGTTGTCATTCCAAATACAGTAGATGCTCCTTTCGTTGCAAAGACAGATGAAGGAACATTCTCGATTAAGTTGGGTAATACTAAGGACTTAGCCAAGAACAGCAATAAGGCACGCTCCTTTGTCTTGAAGCGTGGATATATGGCAACTGTTGCTACAGGTACGAACGGAGGAGGATATAGCCGAGTCTATGTGGCAGACCATGCCGACCTTGAGGTTACACTTCCTAAGGCACTCGACCAGAGAATAACATCAGTATATGTTCGCAACTGGCATTATGTTCCTAAATCGGGTTATGCAGGAAGCGGAAATCGTGAGAATGCTACAAAGACTTGTGGTGCTTCGTGGTACTGGAATTGGGATGCAAGTATGACATCTTCAGCCGATGTAGAGTATATCCCTATCAAGCAGCACCTATACTGGCCATCTGATGCAAACTTCGACAAGTCGGGTTCTACTGCCATGATGCTCTTCAACGAACCAGAACATTCGGAGCAGCACACAAGTAACCAGTGTTCTTGTGGTGGCACAATCGATGCGTGGAAGGCTTATCAGAACACAGGAAAGTTCAATTCTACAGGACTTCGCATCGGTTCACCTTCTGCAACAGACCTCTCATACATCAAGACCTATCTCGGACATTGTGATGACATGCAGCAGCGATGCGACTTCTCATGTACTCATGGCTACTGGACATCTGAGTGGGCAAGCAACCTGAACACGCTCAAGAGTTACGGTCGTCCTATCTGGATTACGGAATGGGAGTGGGGAGCATCATGGACTTCTGGCTCTAATCCTGCTAATGCAGATGATGCACGCGATAAGGTGTTGGGCATTCTTGATATGCTCGAATACAACGATTATGTAGAGCGTTATTCGTATTATGAATGGGATACAGGCGGTAGCAATGGATGGATGCGTGAGATGTTCTGGGAAAACAATCCTTCAAAGGGTTGCGCTTATGTGGGACAAGTATATAAGAAGGTGAAGCCACATCTCGGTTATAAGGCTTCTATCCAACCTGTTCCTAACTGGTGGGCTCCTTCATTCGATACACCAGAGATTAAGAATGTATCGCTCTCTAACGGCAAATATCGCTTAAGTCTGAAGAATCCTAATGGCGATTCCACTAAGGATGTGAAGATAATGAAGTATGATGGTTCTTCGTGGGTGGAAATCGCTTCGGTTACAGACCGTTCGGAGTTGGAGAACACAACACTCTCCATCATCCTTGATGTAGAGAAACTTGGTGAGTCATATACCATCAAGGCAGTAGTTACATCCCTTTATTCTTCAGGAACAAAGGAGAGTGCAGCATACGGAGCAACGCTTCCAGAGATTGCAGAAGACCCTCTCGACAAACTCCAGAACCTCAACTTTGATGAGGGCGAATTTGTGGATAAGGATGTGCTTACCTACGCAAAGGATATAAAGGACGAAACAAAACAGGTATCGGGAATGCAACCTGTTCCTGGATGGACAGCTTGTGATGCAGGTGATGCGCACGCATCTGCTCAGTTTGCTTGGGGAGCAACATACGGACTCAGTGGTAGCGATTACCTTATTCCTGCAACCAGCTCTGAGGGAACATCCGAGGGTGGAGCTGTTGGCATCCTTTCTTGTTGGACTTCAACCACTCATTACACTCAGGATGTAGTCTTCCCAGAGGGCGAATACGCTCTTACCGTTGCGGTGTATAATGCAGGTGGCACAGATGCGATAGAAAAGAATCTCATTGGTTTTGTTGAGGATAACGGCACAGAGCATTACGCAAAATCAACTTCCTATCCTTTGGGTTGGACTACAGAAACCATTTCCTTCTCCGTAGGAGGTGACACATCGGGCAAACTCTCAGTAGGCTACACAGCTCCAAATGTTGGTTCGAGCAAGATGCCACACCTCTTTATTGACTATATAAAGATTTCGGATGGCACAAATACATGGCCAAAGGATTATACAGGCATAATTGTTAATCGTTCCTCATCCGTTCCAGATGCTATATATAATATAGGTGGTGTAAGGACATCCACACTTAGAAAAGGCATAAACATTGTGAGGACGAAAGAAGGAAGAGTAAGCAAAATCTTCAAGTAATGAAGATTTTGAGTGAAGAGTGAAGAATTTGCTACCGCATTGGCATACCCTCCGGAGGGAATACTACAGCGGTAGCAAATTCTTCACTCTTCACTCTTCACTTAATACTTTTGGCATTAAAAGCCAAAAGTATTATCATCGTCTTCTGCAAAGTTCTTATAGTTGAATTCCTTTGACCAGTTTTCATCGGTAGTTTTTTCCGGTTCCTTAGAGAAACTGAGGTCGAGCAATGCGTCGTTCAACTCTAAGTCTTCAGCCTCGCAAATAGGGGAAATATATGTCTTCTTCATAATCGCTCAATTATTTAATGTAAAGTTTAACTGTTTCACCACCTCTGCGTACAAGGTTGATACCCTTCTGCAACTGGCTTGTGCGTGTACCGTTGATAGTGAAGATTTCGGTGTTCTCATTCTTGTTGATTGAGTTGATTGCAGTTTCTTCTCCGTTAAGAACAAGAACCTTAGCAGCATTAGCAGAACCTGTATAGTAGCAGCTGTAAGGCTTGATAGTAGTGCCTGTATATGTGAAGAAACCAACCTCATTTGTGTTATCCTTGTTGCGACCGAATGTGAGGTAACCGTTGTTGTCGATGCTTGTATAAGTACCAGAGAGGCAACTTTCGTTTTCACCATCATTAGGATTCTCAACCAAAGCTTCAAGAATAGTAGTATCATCAGTACCTTCGTTTACGAGGATTGCACCTGTACCAGTAGCGATGCTTTCAGCAGGCTTACCGATGATGTAATTTTCTGTATCCTTACCTGTGTAAGCGATTGTGCTTGAGTAAGCGAATGGCATGTAAGCAGTAGCGTAGCCCTTACCGTTGAGAATATTGAGCTTGCGGATGTTGAGTTCACGCCAAGCAAGGTTGCTTTCAACTGTTGGAGTTGTGATACCAGCAGTCATGCTGACAACAGGATTAGTTTCTTCATTCTCGGAAACCACATAATATACTTCTTTAGCTTCGAAGTCATCGAGGTCCTCCATTGCTTCGTATGCAGTTACTTCACCATCTTCAAGTGTTGCCTTATATCTTTTTGCATCACAACCGAAGTAGTAGCCATCAACCTTAGCAGGGAACTGTACGAATACACCCTTTTCTGCTGGGATAGCGTATGGCATAGCAGTAGTGATTACATCGAAGCTGTTTGCTACTAATGAAGCTTCATCTGCTGCGAAGGCTTTTGTTGTTGGAGTAGCGATAGCTATGTCACTTTTATTTGCAGTGCCTTTTGTATTAGTGGCTTCAGGGCGAAGCTGGAGCGAAAGGAATTGAGCATAGAAGCGAGCACCAAATGTACGGTGGTTGAGGTCGCTGAACTTGTATTTTTCATTACCTGTAATAGCTGCGGCTGCCATAACGACACCTTCTGCAATTTTACTTGCAGAACCGTATTTAGAAGGCAGATTTTCACGGAAGACGGCACAATGCCACAAAGAATTAACTCCGCTCACGCTGTATTTATAATCATCAATTGCATCAACATAACTGCACTTTCCTTCAAATCGTTTCATTGCAGCTTCTGTTTCTGTATAAGGGATTACGATATCATGTCCTGCTTGGTCATGGTAGAAAATGATATTTGTTTTAGGAGTCCATCCATCAGCAAGGGAATTGCTCTGGGCAAGAGTTTTCCTAATTGTACGATAAACTTTAGAGTCGTGATTCTTATATTGTGCACTAATTATGCTCTCGAATGTTTTGAAACCTGCATTCTTGATAGCATCGTTGATGTCATCAACATTTGTGGTCTTTCCATCCATAGTGCTCTTGAGAGTGTTTTGACAGTATTTCCAGAACTCAGGAGTGAAACATTCTTCAAGTTCGAGGTTACGCATGGTAGTGTTTCCAAATGCTTCTTTGTGACCACGAAGGGTGTAATACAAATATACAGGATAGTCAAGACTCTCCATATTCTCGTATTCGTCGAAGAGAAGATTTTGGTCGTATGGACCTGCACCACAAATCGAACCTCTCAAATTAACAAGAGCCTCTTCTTCTGGGGTTGCCTTAGTTTCAAGATATCTCTGGAATGCCAAAGCAGTAGCACCACCTTGCGAATAACCTATATTAATTGTATAGTAGTTGGCATTAATAGTGCGATTTCCTTTAGTCTTTACATATTCGATTGCAGCTTTGTAGCAGTCGAGTACATTGCGAGCAGTAAGAGTTGCACACATATATGGATGAACGGGATCGGTTAATTTCCCATTTGGTATTTCCGTGTCTCCGAATCCAATATAGTCTGGGCAGATAACAAGTGCATTCTCGCTAATCATATACTTGATTGCTTCCATCTGTGGACTCTTACCAGTTGGACAACCATCATTGTGAGTGATAGTAGGATGACAGTTAAGCACTACGAAATCAACAGGCTTATTTGATTTGTAATACAATCTTGCTGAGAGTGTAATCGGATTGTTGTTTGCATCGACACTCTGGTAGGTGATTTTTTTGTCAGCTTGACTTGTCAATGCACCTGTCACATCTGCTGCCTTCATACCCAAAGTAACGAGGCATAGGGCGAGTGTGAGGAGTAGTTTAAATGATTTTCTCATGTTGAATAAAATATAAAAAATTAATAATTGTTGTTAGTCTTTTTTAGTTCCTCTTTCCGAACATACGGAGGATGTGGAGGAAGAGGTTCACGAAGTCGAGGTAGAGGGTGAGGGCTCCGAGAACAGCGAGTTTCTGAGTGGTGTCGTTCACCTCAGCACCATAGAACATAGCCTTAATCTTCTGTGAATCCCAGGCGATGAGTCCTACGAAGATGATGATGCCGAGAGCAGAGATAATCATGTCCATCGTCGAGTTGCCAAGGAAGATGTTAACGATGCTTGCGATGATGATGCCGATGAGTCCCATGATGCAGAGCTTACCCATCTTTGTGAGGTCGGTCTTTGTAATAGAACCATAAAGTGCCATGATACCAAATGTGCCTGCAGTAACAAAGAACAGAGTTGCTACAGACGACAACTGATATACGAGGAAGATAGATGCCAGATTTGCACCATTAAGCACCGAATAGATGAGGAACATGATTGTTGCTGTCAAGGCAGAAAGTTTGTTGATAGCTGCAGAAAGTGCGATTACCAAACCTACTTCTGCAAATATCAATCCTAAGGACACCATTATGTTTCCGAAGATAAGGCTAAGGAGTTCGTAACTGCCAGCCACATAATATGCAGTCAAACCAGTGATGGTAAGTGCTCCTGCCATCCAAAGATATACATCCTTAATCAAAGTGTTTTCTGCCACTTCTGAACGACCGTACTCAACGGTGTTATAATCACGAGAATAATTGAAATCACTCATAGTCTTTTATGTTTTAATGTATATTGAAAATCAGTTTGTTTATCCCTCACGGAAGAAGTCAAGCATCTCGAAAATCTCTTCCTTGTTGGCAGTCTGGTTGATGCGAATGTCACCAATACCACCGAGAAGTGTGAAGTTGATTATGCCAGCTGTGTTCTTCTTGTCGTGAGTCATGAGCTCGAGGAGCTCTGGATAGTCGTCGCAAGTGATGCCAAGCTTTCCGTAGTTCTCCTTGATGAATG
>CALBJW010000218.1 GCA_937893145.1 uncultured Prevotellaceae bacterium
CTGTGCGTAAACATCCCAAACCATGTTCTTCACACCATCGTTGAAGAACTCGTATGTCCATTCCTCATCACGGAGAGTCACTTCATGATATTCAAGGTCAACGCAAGAAGTGAGTGCGAAGACTACAGGAAGGGCATAAAGAAATATGTTTTTAATTTTCATGTCTTTTTTTTCTTTAGAATGTTACTGAGAGACCAACGTTTACGCCCTTCAATGCAGGATAGCCAGTGTTGAGGTTTTCTGCGTCCATAGCCTTGATGTTGCTCCATGAAAGGAGGTTCTGACCCTGAACATAAATCTTAGCACCCTGAATCTTGAGAGCAGAGATTACAGACTGTGGAAGTCTGTAGTAGAGTTCTACATCGCGCATCTTGAACCACTTAGCGTTGCGGTACCAGATTGTTGACTCCTGCTGGTTGTTAGCGATTGATTCTGTTGAGAGACGTGGGTAGAGTGCGTTAACACCTGCATTGTCCCAACAGTTGTTGTAATATTCCTTAGAGAGGTTACGGTTGTTAGAAAGTGCACCCCAAACGCCATCAACATAGCTGATGTTCTTCATCTGGTTGCCTGCACCCTGGAATGTAGCGTTGATACCAACACCCTTGTATTCGATTCCGAGGTTTGCTGCATAGTTGAGAGAAGGGAACGAAGTGCCGTAGTCGAGTGCTACAAAGTCGTTCTGGTTAATAACGTTATCACCGTTGATATCCTTATACTTGATATCACCAACCTTAACCTGACCAAACTCCTGGCGTGGGCTGTTAGCTATATCGTCTTCGCTCTCGAAGAAACCAAGTGCTACGAGAGCACGAGCAGCATCTGCACCGTTGCCTACGAGTGAGAGGTTTGGATATGCAGGGTTTTCAATCCAGTAGTCAATTCTGCTCTTTGCAGCTGTGAACATTGCACCACCATAGATGTTGAGGCCATTGTTGAATGTCTTAGCATAGCGAATGCCTGCTTCAACACCATAACTAACTACTTCACCTTCATCATCGTATGCAGACTGAATACCTACTACTGCAGAGTTCATCTGGTTTGCAGGAACGAGGATGTTTGTGCGATCCTGATAGAATGCATCGAATGTGAAGTCGAGTGAGTTGAACAAACGGATGTCTGTACCGATATTAGCCTTGTATGCAGTTTCCTGGCGGAAGTCTGTAGTTGGGAACGACTGCTGGAAAGCACCCCAAGAAGAATTGAAACTTGTTCCGTAAACAAACTGACCATGTGAAGTGTCCCATGGAGAGAGCCAGAGTCCAGCCTGTGGAGTCCAGTCTGTGTGCTGCATACCCAATGAACCACGAATCTTACCAAAGTTTACGACAGCATCTTTATCGGAGTTGTTTGCGTAGATGTAACCAACACCGAGAGTAGGAGAGAATGCCCACTTTGCAGGATAAGAACGGTTAGAACCATTAGCAGCGAGAACGAGATCTACGAGCAATCTGTTGTTGTGGTCGTAGTGAGTTGAGAGCTGCCAGTTACTGCGATACCATGCATGGTGCTGACCATCACGGAGTTCGCCCTTAATGTTGTAGTTAGCATTGAGTGCGAGGTTGTCGCCATTCTTGAACTGAGTATCATACTTGAAGCCTACATTCATAGAACCGAGACGCCACTGAGTAGAAAGCCAGTTGTTGAATGCGAGCTTATCTTCCTTAGTACCCATGACTGTTTCTGCCATGTTACCAGCTGCATCAAAGTAGTTCCAACCATACTGGTAACCCTTGATGTTCTGTTCTGTGATGTTAGAACAGTTGTCGTATGAAGCACCGATGTAGAACTTCAAACCCTTAGTGATAATGCTGAGGTCCTGATCGAGTACCATGTTAGCCCAAATCTGGCGCTGGTGAGTCTTCTGGAAACCAGTACCCTGCATCTTAGCTATGATATTGAAGTCGCCAAAAGTCTGGCTACCACCCCAATGACCTTCTTGTGTCTGAATAGGGAATGCAATAGCTGGAGTTTTGTAAAGATGCCACCATGCATCGTTTGAAGACACGTTGTTGAGACCGTTTGTTTCCATGAACATAGCAAGCATAGATGCACTTACCTTTGTTGTCTCAGAAACCTTGAAGTCAACGTTTGCACGGATATTTGCCTTTGAATACTTCAACTGAGAGTCCCAGTCGTTGAGGTTTGTATTCTTGTAGAGACCACGAGAGTCTGTATAGTTCAACTGTGTGTAGTACTGAACCTTATCAGAACCGCCGTACATAGAAATGAATGCCTGGCTTTCGTGAGCTGTGTTGCGGAATGCCTGTTCTTTCCAGTTTACGTTAGGATAAACGTAAAGATTAGAACCATCCTGGAACTTAGCAAGTTCTGCATCTGTGTATGCAGGAGCAAGACCATCGTTTACACGAGCCTTGTTAAGAGCGTTAGCATAGTCGTATGCACCAACCATGTCTGTAAACTGAGGATCGAACTGGAACTTATGTGAGTAGCCTGCCTTTACGTGGTTACCACTACCAGCCTGACCGTGCTTAGTCTTAACGTAGAGCACACCATTGACACCTTCGTGACCGAAGAGTGCTACGGCTGCAGCATCCTTCAATACTGTTACGCTCTCCACTTCCTCAACAGAGAGACGGTCGATTGGACGCTCAACACCATCAACGAGAATGAGGATGTTGTTAGCATCGTCAAAATTTGCTGTAGTACCAGGTCTTGTCTGGATACCACGAATGTTGAACGAAGCACCATGTCCTTCCTCGCCCTTGAAGCCTGTGTTCTGGACTGCAGTGAGACCGAGCAGCTTTCCGTAGAGTGCATCAGCAAGGCTTATTGCCGATGTGCGCTGCAATTCCTCTGCTGTGATAGTGGTAGTTGCTGCTGTAGTGAGGAGCTCAGAGATCTCCACTTCATAGCCGAGGTTCACCTTCTGGGTCTGCTTGTCAGCAAGTTTTACTTGCGCATTAACTGCAAGAGGAGCTGCGCAAAGTCCCAAAAGGGCGTATCTAAATATTTTATTGATATTCATAGTTACCTTATTTATATATTATTACCAACCTGGGTTCTGTGTAAGACCATAGCCCTTCTGAACCTCGCGGCGAGAAACTGGATCGAGATACCACTTGTTTGTCCAGAAACCTGGCTCCCACCAGCGACGAGCACCAGTAGAGATGACAGGACGCTCGTACTCGAACTTAGGCCAAGGCTCACCTTCTGTATAAGAGAGGTTTGCACCTTCCATACGTGCACCGTTAGCATCGAGACGATAAGTGTGGAGTTCGTGGAGTGGCTTGCAGAAGAGATCCTTACGCATACGACGAATCATGTCATAAACACGGTCACCACATTCAGCACCAAGTTCACAGTTACGTTCGCGGAGGATTTCGTTGATGAGAACTTCCTTGTTGCCAAGGTTGAGCTTTGGATTCATTTGCCAAAGACCGCCAAGACCGACACGCTTACGAATTATGTCAACGTCTGCAATTGCATTAGTTATTTGATCCAACTCAGCTTCAGCCTCAGCCTTGATGAGGTAAATTTCTGCCAAACGGATGTATGCAACACCGATAGCCTTGTCATCCATCTTGCTTGAGCTGTGGTCGAGGAACCACTTGAAACGCTTGAGACCAGAAGCGTTGTCTTCTGCATTGTTCAAGTCGCCTTCCTGCTGAAGTACACCATTCTGCCATGAGTCAACGTATGAATGACCACGATAGTCACCTACAACACCTGCAGGGAAGTTCTGGCGTGGAACTGCGATTGTCTCGTAGAGACGAGGGTCACGGTTTTCAAAGATATCGATGCCATCAGGATTCTTTCCTTGACCATAGATGTCCTCTTCTGCGTATGGATAATTTCTACCATCAGCCATACCGAAACACTCCATGAGTTCTGCAGTAGGTACCTGACCACCCTGGCGAAGACAGTCGAGAGCGAAGCCGTCCCAGCCCCAGCCCCATCCGCCTTGGCTCATTGTTGTAGTACAGTGAGAGTCGAAGAGCTTTTCGTGGTTAGTCTCTGTGTTACGATAGCGGTAAGCATTGCGGTATGCCATACGGTAACCAGCTTCGTCCTGAGATGTTGGTTGAACGAGCTGATAGAAGTTGCCGTTGTTTTCATTTTCGTCGAAGAATTCTTTACAACGGTCGAGAACGCCCTGCCAGAGGTTGTGGTCTTCCTTTCCGAACCAAACATGTTCGATGTTTGTGAATTCAGTAACCTTAGCTGGGTCATACTGCATGTAAGGCTGAGAGTTGTTGAAGAGTGGAGATGCTGCATGCATCCA
>CALBJW010000219.1 GCA_937893145.1 uncultured Prevotellaceae bacterium
TTCACCTCCCGCCAAGTCGCCATCATCATCGACTTCCTCGGAGAACCGTAAAAAACGACCGTATGTTTTGCTCAAAACATGCGGTCGTTTGATGTAAAAATATAGGTCGATTGATGTCAAAACACCAGTCGTTTTGCATCAAAACACCAGTGGTTTTAGGTATAATTGATGGTGTTTTTATATGAAAATATTTAAGATTTATATAAGAATTTTAGTTGATTTGCTATTATTCTGCCCGAGTCTTCATAAATGTTTGCTTGTGGACAATGATTGGACTATGTGATGGACATGGGAAGTGCTTACGTATATAGCTGAAACACAGTTATATATCTTTCATATTTCTATTATTACCCAAATGTCCACTTAATTTAGGGAAAATTGATAGGTAGAAATATAATATAAGAAATATAGTAATAGGAAAGCAAATTTACTTGGACATTTGGGGGTGGACAGAAAAGAAATGCAGCCATACATTCCATAATAGATGTATGGCTGCAAATCATTTAGATGACAAATGCACTAAAATGGTATATCTGTCTGTATCGGTTCATTTGACTTTTTATTGTGAGCTGCTACGCTTTCAATATAGATGTAAGGAATTCTCTTCCCATTCTCCATCTTTCGACATCGTTTCCCATCTTTTTTGTTTCCAGTTTCAGATGCAGGATTGTAACAGTGAATATGTTCTGCAAACTCACAATAACTCTTCAGCTGATTTGTGAATGATTTTTTACTGTAGTTCTTGAAGTTCACTTCAGAGCAGAAATCTTGATACACTGTATCTTGCATAAGCCAAGTATCCAAGTGTCCACTATCTTCAGAGAAGTAGTCTTCTGCCCACTCTTCAAAACTCTTTCCAATCTTAGCACGGAGTTCGCGACGGTCGATATTGTCTAATGGAGGAAGGATTCTCTCGTTCTTCTCGATGAGCTTTAGATAAATTTTCTCGCACTGCATCAAGAATGCTATATCAGCATCCCATCCCTGGTATTCGCCGTCAATTAGATTGTGGCTGAAGTCATCGTAGATGGAACGCGACTCAAGGTAATCGTTACTCTTTGTCTGCTGATGGTAATAATCAGAGAACACCTGTTGCCAGAGTCGTGCTTGAGTACTTGCATCCATTTTGTTGAACACATAGTTGCTGGCGAAGATGAATTTTGGACTCTTGGAGAACTCAATTTCATAAGGGTGATTGCCTTTTTCTTCTCCTTTTAACTTACCTGTAATCTTACCGAGGAAGAAGTCAAAAGGAAGATCCTTAGCACATTCATCGACACATATCACATCAGTGTATTCGGTTACTCCATCAAAGATGAAGCGATTTTCGACTACACTTGGACGACGAGCATCAATGAAGAAACCTCGGATGATTGACATCAGTATTTTCATGTAGAATGACTTACCTGTACGGCCATTACACTCATCGTTTGCACCGAGTGTGTTGTCGAAACAGAATGTTGCCCATGCTCTCGACTCTGACTTGAAGCGATGCAGATGGTAACCGATGTTAGCTATCTTAGCCACAAGACATTGCATCTGGTCACGCACCTGTTCTTCAGTAAGGTTCTCGCCATCAATACAAAAGCGGTGTCGTGCAAAATACTCATTCTTTGCATCTTCGTCAAATGAACCATCTACATTCTTAAAAGGCAATTCAAGTTCTTCGCGCCAGAAGAGTCGGGAACTGTTGATGAGGAAACCAAACAATTCACTCTTCAATTCACCATTGATAGAGATTGAGTAATGACCTTCACCTTCATCTACAATAGTGAACATATCTGGCATTTCTGTGTAGTTGTGCTTGATGATGTCATTTACCCATACAAAGTGCTCCATTTCTCCCATGTCAGTATATAGGTGCCTGGTAATTGCATCTGCAGTGACTGTGACATAGCAGTTCTGGAAGTAGAAAGTCTGAGAAGTTCTTGTTCCTGAAGAGAAGTCAAGAGTCTTTTCCGTAAAGTTAGAAGTGTTCTTTGTTGGAAGGTCACGACAACGGAGTACCTTGTTTCTTAAAGACTCTGGAAGTCCTTCATCACGCATCCAGTTCTTGAGGAAGTCGATGATGTCGCTTGCCTTCACATCCTTCACCTTTATGCCATCAATGTGAATGTAATGCGGAGTAGGCTTGTCATCCTCATGAAGAACATAGAATCCATTCAATTCAAGGAAATTATAAAGACGAACTCGAGAGATGATGATGTTAGTCTTTTCACTCTCATTATCCTTCACAAAATCCCAGAATTTAGCCTGCATTGCCTGCTTGATGATCTTGTTGAACTGTGCCTTGTTTGGCATCATTTCTACAAAGTCCTTGAGGTCCTTGCGCTTTCTGCCACGCATGTCTTTAAGGCTGGACATGAGTCCGATAGGAAGCCATGCCACTTTGATGTCAAGATGGCGAAGAGCAAGTCTTCTGCCCATGATGACACCAGTAGTGTCAAGATCTGGGATTGCAACAATTTCCTCAGCATACTTATAGAAAGAGTTCTTCACTTCCTCTGTAAGGTCAGCAGTCTCAGAGTTGAGCCAAACTGGATGTTCGCCCATTGACAGACAGTTGACAGCATCGCTGCCGCCAGAAACGAGTACAGCACGCTTGATACGGATTTCTCCATTGAGACGGTATGCACGCTTAAGGGCATCAAGTCCGAACACATAGTCCTTCTGCACCTCTCCAATATAGAGAAAACGGTAACGCTTTTCCTTTTCAAGAGGCTTATAGACCTTGTAGAATTTCTTCTCATTGCCAGCAGCATCAATGTAAGGGCATTCCTGAACGAAGATAGGGAAGTCCTCTGTGCTACGAGTCTCTACCACCTTTGATTGAGTGATTTGAGTCACCACATCGACAGATTTCCAACCGAGTTCAGTGAGATGCTCAGACTTGACACATGGTCCCCATACACGAAGCTCCGTTGGTGTGAATCCTTCCTTAGCTATAAATGTACGAGTGCCTGGCACATCAGCATCTGTGAGTTCACGAGTGTTAATGATAGGCTTGTGCATAGAACGCACGAACTCATCTTCCACGTTATACTTGTCAGCGAGTTCGAATATTGCCACATTAAACATATTCTGTTCATATCCCTTTTCGCGCATGTAGATGTCGATAGGAGATATAGGGGTGCGACTGATACCGTAGTCTATGATGCTGTAGTAAGGGTATCTGTCACTTGGTGCAAGCAGATAAGCAGAAGGTGTTTTTTCGTCTTGACGATACTTAAACGCTTTCTTTGGATTCGCGACCGCCTCGCTTGCCTGAGGTACAAGGTCGAGAATGATGTTCAAACCAAAAATGGTCGAATCGTAGATTTGTTCTTTTTTAATCATATATTATAATGTAAAAAGATTAAAACAAGTCTTAATAACACCGACTGTCCCAAGAAAGACTTGCCCGATTGCTCGTAAACATAACTTGTCGTCTTGGTGCGCCACAGGGATAGCTACTCCCTGCCGCATGGTCATCCTCATCGGATGCGCTCATGACTTAAAAGCACCACAAAGTTATGTATTATATTTTATATACAAAAGAAATGATGCCCCTAACTTACGCTATATCAATAAGTTCATACTGTTTTAAGTTTGCTTTCTGATAGTCTTAATCTTATGTTTATGTAACAATTCATTACCCAAAAACAATAAGGTATAGTTATCAATAAGACATTAATTCTGCAAATCTGCATTACATTACTGTATGTTTGATATATAAAGCTTAAATAAATAAACAAAAACAGTAAGGTAATAATTCTGTAAATGGTTGCATTAAATAATAAAAGCGCAAGCGAAATGCTTGCGCTTACTAAAACTGTAAGGTTATTTCTACTATTCTATTCTTAGTATTGGATATTCTTCAACTAATTTCATATATATTTCTTGCATTCTCGTCAAGCTATCCATACTTAATAATCTTTCCAAAGTTGTATCCTCTGCTTTTGTCATGAAAGCACATAATTTTTTGAATTCTGCCCTATCATGTCCAAATAAAGAGTTTGGAATACCAAGCAGGTTTTTAAGAATAGCTATCTTATTAGTTGTTGAATATGCTTTTGTACCTTCTTCGGTTGTTTGATAACCCAACTTTAGTTCGTTGATTTCATCATTTTTTTTAGCAATGATTTCATCTTTCTCCATAAGTTCTTTTTCAAGATTTTCCACTTTGGCAAGGACATCTGGAAGAGTTGGATCATTGATTTCTGGAATTCTTTCTGCTACTAACTTCATCAATGGGTGTTTATGATAATCATACCATTTACTACCCGAAAGATGTTCAAGATGCATTCTACAATCCATAAAAGATTTCATAAGTCTTTCTGATTTGTCTTCAATGGATTCGTAAGCAAACAAAATTACCATTAATCCGATTAATGCGCCCAATTTATCTTCAATTGTTACAACATTTATTTGGATACCATCAGATATAAAACTTTCAGAATACGAAGGGTGATAATATCTATGTGATATTTTCGTTAATATTTTCTGCATCGCAACATCAGGTATCTTTGATGCTATAATTGTGTTGGTGTAATCAATGGCTTTAGCATAAACATCAAAAATATCTGTAAATAATCTATCTGCTCTTTCAAAATGAGCATAACCAAAAGAACTTACGATGCCAAATACATCATCATAGCACAAGCTGTAAAGTTCATGATCTCTGTACCAAATTAAAATGTCTTCCTCGTCTTTTAAACTTCCAGGATGTTTCTCTAACAATTTTTTCATGTATCCAAATTTTAATAACTTTTATATATAATCTCTTGGCAAAAGTACACAATTTATTACATTCATCCAAATCTCAAGGAATAAAAAAATGCCACCAGAGAAATCTTCTGATGGCAAAGCTGTCGTTTCATATATATGGCGAGGATTATACTCATCCACACACGGCATTATTTATGCATTTATCTAATAAAGCTCTGCTGCTTTTGTCCGGGAACTTTTCTAATCTAACTTTTATCCATCTCATAAAATCAGATTCGCAGGTGAACTGAACATTAAATTCTTCAGAACTGCCTTTGTCATAGGCTTCTTCAATCTTTAGAATCGTATCATCCTTTATGCCTTGCTTAAGTTTTGCCAATGTAGAATCACTCAACATTACAACATTGGTGTTGTCATAATATTCATTGTTTGCATATCCACCTATGTTACCGATTAACTGCCGGAAGCTATTCATGTTTACATTTTCGAAGTCAGGAACGAATATTTCTTTTCCTGCTAACGAATTTGTACCATTTAACATATCATAAATAACTGGAGATGCTACTTTTGATACAAATACATGGTCTTTTATAACTGGAGGGTTCCAATTATAGTAATCGTATGTTATGTGTATTTTCTTAACAATCTTATCGAAAGAACGAATAACAGCACCTGACAATATAGAATATAATTCTTCTTCTGTTATGTAAGTAGGCTTAAAACCGTCATGTTCATTCAAGTTGATTCGTTTAAGTTCATCTTCTTTCGGATTAGCCCCCATGACTAAGATATCTGTCTTTTTTACAAGAGATAAGAGTGGGTCGCCATTTTTATCGACTTGTACTCCTGCTTTTTTTAACTTATCTTTTAGCGTCTTTATTGGCATTGCTGTTTTGCCAACTATAGATACCCTAAGGTCTTTGAGACATTCTGTAGTATTGTCTTCAGCAAAAAAGCCTAATTGTTGATTATTCATAACTTGTTTCTTTTAGAAGAGTAGCATTTGTGTTTTTGTATATTTTTCCCAATTCTTACCATCAAAAATGTTGGCTAATTCTGCTTCGGTAATCTTTACGATATTTGCTCCCTTTGCATTTAGTTCGTCAACTTTAGCAAGCTTTGATTCGCCAGCACCATGATTTCCGATGATGATAAAATCCACCTTCTTAGAAGGACCACTTTTGAAACCTGCACCCATACTGTGCAGTTTCTCGCCAACTTTCGTTTTGTCTCCGTCAAACATGTCAAATTCTCCAGTAACGACAAGTTCCTTGTTAAAGAATGGATTGTTTTTGTTTTCTACATTATCAAGATCTTTCTCTTTGAAAATGGTATGTAACAATACATGGTTTAGGAATGAAGGTTTTTGTCGAGTAGTATGTGTTTCTACTTTTTGTGCTTTTAGTTTTGCCTCTTCTTCTTCAATGTTAAATCCTTCAACTGGTTTTACACCTTTTACATGTGCAAGGTATAGTTTAGCACAAGCTTCTGCATCGTATTTGCCATCATGATGTTCCTCTTCGTTAAACTCTATACCGTATTTAGCACAAGCAATAGGCAGTTTCATTATGTTGTTTAATTCATTAGTGCATATCCAATTTCTGATGACAGGATATTCGATTTCATATTCATCTAAAGTCTTTTGAAGGACTCCAATATCAAAACTTGCATTGTGAGCGACAATATATTCACAATCAAAATATTGCTTTATTTCATCCCATACCTCAGGAAACTCAGGTTCATTCTCTGTCATTTCTGGAGTTATATGATGGATATTGATTGTGTCTTTCGTGTATTTATTATATTTTGGTTTTATATATCGAGAGAATGATTCCTCAATGATACCATTCCTTACAACTACAATTCCTATTTGACAAGGATTACTATTTCTTTTTGCAGTTTCAAAATCTATTGCTACAAAATCAAGTGTCCTAACGCTATTATTTTGAAGTGCTTTAAGCGAGGCTTCAGAATACTCGTACTTAGTACCGCGAGCTTGAAGACTTGGACACCACAATCTACCATCAGAGAGCTTTATATAAAACACACCCTCATCTTTAACGTAGTTTTTGGATGTTGCATCAGCTTTTTCTTTTAATTCCTGTTTAGTCATGGTAACATGTTTGTTAATTGTAAAATGCATGATGACTGGCAGTCCCATTCTTATACAATTATGTTTTGTGAATACTCATTTCCTATTTACATTCGCTCTTGCCTGACTCCCTACCAACTCAAATGCGTGGACAAATTCTTGCCCAACGATGCGGTGGTAGGAAAACCGAACAAACCAGACAAGAACGCCCACGCAAATCGCATGAGCATTCACCAATCTGTTCTTTCGGTTTGTTAATGATAGTTTCCTACGCTTTCATCGTAACCAGAACAAATAGCAAACGCTAATTCTATGTTACTAAAGCAGAATTTCTGCTAAAGTCGTTGCAAAAGTACTATTTTCTTTTCATTCCTCCAAATATCAAGGTACAAAAAATGCCACCAGTCGTAGTTTTGACTGATGGCAGATATACTATTGGTTGAAGTATTGTCCCGATACATGGTTGTTAGTTATATGGCGCACGTGATAACTTATGCGTTGTCTTAATTCTTCAAATCCTTCGTGCAGAGGGACCGCATTCTCTATACTCTGATACTGATTGTGTCTTTCGAGAAAAGACGTCGTCCGATATAAGTCCATGTTTATAGTCGGTTCGCTGGCGGCAAACTGACTTTCTTCATCTATTTGGTATTCTTTGTTATTGTGTTCCATATAATATACTTTTCGCTAAGATTTGTGCAAAAGTACACAATTCTTTTCATTCCTCCAAAATATTCATACAAAAAATCCACAAGAGCATCGGGGGCTATTGTGGATTCATTCTGTTATCACTCTCTGTATAAAATTATTCTTATCCTACAATTACGGCATCACCTTCGAATGTGCAGAGCTGTTGGGCGAGGGTGTTGAGGTTGTGGAATATGGAGTAGTCGGTGTTGGATGGCACTCCATTTACTTCGCCAAGGGTGTCGGGCTGCCAGGGGGCGAGGATGAGGAGGCTGCCTTTGGTGCAGGCTTCGAAGCGTTTGGCTTCGGGTTTCCAGTAGCGGCTGATGGGGTCCTTTTGGAGATGGATGAGGGGGTAGTTGTTGTTAAGGCAGGTGTCTTTCATAATCTGTTCGCCTTTTGAGATGCCTGGGGTGACGATTACGGTGCTGCCTGCGAGGATTTGGGATATCCATTGGTTGCGTTGGGTTTCGTATTCGGGAGTTGTTTCGTAGGGAGTGCGACCATCAGCGGCTTTGCGGTGGCAGAAGACTTGTATTTTCTTTGCCCAGCGGAGAAGGAAGAGGTTGCCGAAGGCTGCGTAGTCGCGGCCGTCAATCTTGATGTGGAGGCATCTTCTCATGTATTGGGGACGGAGGCGGCGGATGATGGCACGACGTGGGTTGTCGGATACGTAGCGAAGCATGGCGGAGAGGTGGCGAAGGTCGTAGGTGCCTGTTTGTGGGTCGTTAAGGCAGATGGTGTCGTCGTAGTTGTCGTCCCAGAGGGGCTGTTGGGCTTCGGGATGCTGGGAGTAGTAGAGGGCGCGCTGCTTTTTTGACATGCGGTGAAGGTCGGGGAGTGGGGCAGCCAAGGACGGCTGCTGGGATGATGGGGGGAGGGTAGCTGCGGAGGCCGTCGTTGGTTGGGCAGCTGAGAGGTGGCGGTAGCGCTTGGTGCATGCTACTTTGAAGCCCCAGATTACTTGCCCTAAGCTGACATCCATAGGTTCAAGCACTTCGATGACTCCGTGAAAATGGTCGGGCATACAGGTGGCGCTGTGAAGTTTTATCTTCCTTCCTTTGGATGCTTCAAAGGTGGGGATTTTCTGCCATTCTTCAAGGATTGCTTTGCCTATGGCTGTGTGTGTTACTTCTGGCTGCTTGAGGTTGTCATTGAATGTTCCTAATAGGGAGTATTGCTTCTCTCTATCTCTGATTACTAAGGTGATGAGGTAGATGCCGGGGGCATAGTAGTTATGTCCGGGATCGTGTGGTCGGTATGATGATTGACCTGCAGCCATTTGTTTTTTGTTTACTTTTGGTGGTGTTTTTGGGGGGGCTTCCTCTACTCCTTACTCCAAATTCTTAGGTTTAGGTTCAGCTGTTCTATCACGTCGATCATGGTGGAGAGGGCGAGGAGGTCTTTCTTGACTTCGGCAAGGTTGAATTTTACTTCGAAGCGGTTGGTCTTGGATGGGACGGCTATGAGGAGACGACTGCCACGGAAGGACATGGACAGGTGCTTGTCGCCTAACTGGGTGCTGAACACTTTGTTCATCTCCATTATTCGTTGCTGGAGGGCAGGGGTGAGGATGTAGCGTGCCTCTTGGTCGTTGGTGGTGTAGGTGGTGTAGAGGCGTTCAAAATCAACATCTTCCAATTTGCATCTCTTCATCTTGGAGAATAGTCCTGGACCTACATTTGATAGGAAGCCCTTCTCGGATGTGAGCATCGTAGTGCCATTGAAATGCTTGTTGAAGTCTGCCTCGAACACAAAACCCTTGAAATCGACTACTTTTACTGCACTCTTGCCTGTGCTTTGCATGTGGTAGAGTTCTACCTCGCCATACACGAAGTCGGTCTTGCCCACTTTGCCTCGTATCGTGTCTTCATTCTCGAACTTCTCTCCCCAGCCTGTAGGGTACATCTCTGCACCCTTGAAGATGTCTTTTGTTAGGGTACCTTTAGGTTCGTAGATGGCACCAGGACAGACTGTCTGCAGGAGTGTTGGCATGACCTGCGACTTGTATCTGGTGTTCAGTTTGTGTATGGAATATAACCAACATATTAGCCACACCAAAAGGAATGTTCCAAGTCCGATGAGGGGGTATAATCCGCCCGGAATGAAACAAAATAAGGTCACTACACCGCCAAGTAACAGTGCAAGTTTCAAGGACTTGGCAGCGTAGGAACTTTTTTGTTGTACCAGTTGTTCTATGGTCTCATCTATCTGTTGCTCAACATTATTCCAGAGGAGTTGTACGTTCTGCATAGTTTAAAGATTTACATTTACATTGTCGCGTTCCTCTGCCTTTGCCTCAAAGAAGTTGCGACGAGTGAAACCAAACATATTTGCAAAGATATTGGAAGGGAAGGTTTGAAGTGAATTGTTGTATTCCAACACGGCAGCATTGTAGCTGCGTCGTGCTGCAGCCAGTTGTTCTTCTGTCTCGTTGAGTGAGCGCTGGAGCATCATCACGTTCTCTGATGCCTTCAGGTCTGGGTACTTTTCTACGGTTACTCGCAGGCCGTTGGCAATGGTTTGCATACCATTGTCCAGGTCGTTCTTTTCCTCATCAGTCAGGGAGGAATACGACTTGTTGCGCAGTTCTATCACGCGAGCCAGCACATCCTTCTCGTGCTGCATGTATCCCTTCACTGCCTCTACGAGGTTTGGGATGAGGTCGTAACGCTTTTTGAGTTGCACATCAATGCCTGCAAAAGCGTTTTCTACTTGGTTGCGTCGTGTCACGAGTCCGTTGTAGATGCCAACCACGAAGAGCAATGCTACAACGATTACAATAATGAAAATATATACCATAATGTGTTATTGTTATGTTTTGATGGGGCAAAGATAACAAAATTCTTTTGTAGTTTGGATATATTTTATCCAATAACGATTGTTTTTATCATAAAAATATTTTATCTTTGCATTGAAAAAGCATGAATACCTGTTTTAAACCTATGTAATATTAGAACCATTAAATACACGTTTTGTATGTCTAAAGAAGTTAAAATGTACATGAGAATCCGTAATGTGTGCGGATTGCTTGGTATTATCCTGCCTTGGTTGGCATTGTTCTCGGCAGGTATCGTGGACCCTCATCCAAGTAAGGAATGGTGGTATAGTATCTCGGCTACTTACTACCAGTCGCCAGCATTGGTAGGTGTGCTTGCTCCTGCAAGTATCGTGCTGCTCTGCTACATCGGTTACGAGAAGCTCGACAACTGGATTACCTCTCTATCGGGTGTGTTCGGTCTGGGTATCTTACTCTTCCCATGTAAGGTGGACTGGGTATGGGAATACGAACTGGTAGGTTTCTTCCAGTTGCCTGTGTTCGTGTCAAACATCCTCCACTCTGCTTGTGCTTGCATCTTCTTCTTGTTGCTTGCGTACAACAGTTTCTTCCTCTTCACTAAGACTGGTAAGAAGCCTATGACAAGGAAGAAGAAGATTAGAAACATGGTGTATAAGGTTTGTGGTGCCGGCATGTTGCTCTTCGAGGTTATCTTCGCAATCCTTGTGTTGGTTGATGCTCCAGGCTATTGCACTATGATTGTGGAGATTGTACTTCTTCACCTCTTTGGTATCTCATGGTTGGTGAAGGGTGAGGCGATAGGATTCTTGAATGATGATGAAGAAATTGTTTGGAATGACAAAATGGAATAAATATATGTTCATTGCCATAGGAGCGATTGCTTCAATGGCAATGAATTCATGTACTACAACCAAACATATACCTACAAATGCCAAGAGCATTGTCGTGCTGTACGAGAACGATGTGCATTGTGGCATAGGGGGATATGCAAAGTTGGCAGGTCTTCGTGATGCTATCAGCGACACAGCAAGTGTGGCTGTGGTGTCGAATGGTGACTATCTGCAGGGCGGTACTGCTGGTGCCATATCGAGTGGTCAGTATATCGTTGACATCATGAAGCATCTGAGGTATGATGCTGTGACATTGGGCAACCATGAGTTTGACTATACAGTGCCAAAGATGATGGACTTGTTTAAGCAGCTGGGTGCCCCTGTGACTTGCGTCAACTTCATTGACATGAACGGAAAGCCTGTGTTTGCTCCGTATGTCATGAAGAGGTACGGAAAGAAGAATGTTGCTTTTGTGGGTGTGGTCACTCCAACGGCTCTTGCTACAGAGGCTTATGCTTTCTATGACAAGGATGACAATCAGTTGTATGACCTTGCTCCGAAGGATGTGTATTCGCTTGTGCAGACTGCAGTCAATAATGCTCGTAAGGCTGGTGCTGACTATGTCATCGTGCTGTCGCATCTGGGTGAAGACAAGAACGACATGAATGTGGATTCACGCGGTCTGATTCAATCTACTCGTGGCATTGATGCTCTGCTTGACGGACACACTCATAATGTTGTTCCTTGCCTGAAAGTGAAGAACCTTGACGGCAAGGATGTGATTGTAAGTCAGACAGGTACTAAGTTTGAGAATGTGGGTAAACTTGTCATCATGCCTAATGGCAACATCAGTACTGAACTTGTGCCGGTGAAGACTATCGCTCATGTGAATGATGAGGTGAAGCAGGCAACGGATAGTGTTGTGGCTTTGGCAAAGGAACTTGTCAATCGTCATGTGTGTGTCAGTGATGTGGACCTTATCATTCTCGACAGCAAGGGACTGCAGGAGGTACGCAAGAACGAGACTAATGCTGGCGATATAGTTACCGATGCTTATCGTATCATGACTGGCGCTGACTTTGCTATCACTAATGGCGGTGGTATTCGTTCGGAGGTGAAGGCAGGAAAACTGACTTATGGCGACATGGTCAGTCTGTTGCCATACGATAACTATGTTAGTTTGGTAGAGATAACAGGAGCGCAACTGCTCGACCTGCTCAATGCTTGTACTCGTTTCCTTCCAGCCACTAATGGTGATTTTCCACAGGTGTCGGGACTTAACTTCACCATTAAGGTCGGTACAGATGAGGGTGTTACGGACCTGAAGGTGCTGAACCAAGAGAGTGGGGAATACGAACCTGTTGTGATGGACAAGACATACAAACTTGCCACTATCGACTACTGCATCACGGGTGGTGGTTTGCAGGGCAAGTTGAAGAAGAACAATGTGTTGAAACAAAACATCATGATTTACAACAAGTGTCTCATTCAGTATGTCACAGAGAAGCTCGGAGGTCATATCGGTAAAGAATACGAGAAGCCTGCGGGTAGAATCAAGATAGTTTATTAATGGTAATAATTCTATATCATCATGAAAATACTTATTCTCAATGCCAGTCCTCGCAAAGGGGGCAACATAGACCAAATGCTTACTATCATCGCGGATGAGTGTAAGACTCTTGGTGCTACGGTGTATTTTGAAAATGTGAATGATTTCAACATCAAGCCTTGTATGGCTTGCATGAAGTGTCGTTCTACTCACAAGTGTGTTTTGCCAGAGGATGATGCACAAAGAATACTTGGTCTTATCACGGAGTGTGACGCTCTTGTCGTTGGTGCTCCTTGCTATTGGGGCAATATGCCAGGTATGCTGAAGCTGATGTTCGACCGCATCGTATATGGCATGATGGGCGAAAACAAGATTGCTATTCCTATTCCAATGCATAAGGGCAAGAAATGCGTCTTGGTAAGTGCTTCAAGCACGATGTGGCCTCTCAACATTCTTGCCAATCAGACTCGTGGCGTTATCAAGGCTTTGAAGGAGATTCTTGGTTGGAGCGGCTTCAAGTTTGTGGCAACGATAGAGAAGGCTGGCACATTCAACCATCCTGAATTTAAGGAAAGTGATAGGAAGAAGTGCATCAAGGCTGCCCACAAGTTGATGAAGTAAAGTTCAGAATAATTAACATTTTATAGACACATTTAGGCATTTGGTGTTTTATTTCGTCGGTTTTGACTAAGTTAATTTGCTTTTTATGTCGAAATTTTATGCATAAAAGAAATAAATTGTGTACATTTGCCTATAAAATGATAAAGTGAGATTTGTAAACCTATTTAATAATTAACAAATTCTATTATGAGAAATTTTATTTTAACTGTTGTCTTTCTTTTGATGTCAGTAGCATCATTTGGTCAGGATTTTAAGTTGTACAAGACAAAGAACGCTCACACTCAGTTGCTCGTCAACACTGTGACAGGTGCTGTTTCTCAGGTGCAGGACGATGGCAATAATTGGCAGATTGTTGGCCCTATCGATCCTAACGGTGGCTACACTAATCGATTTGTATTGTATGAAACAGAAAATATATGGAACTTCATCGAGCTTGATACTTTTACAGGTCGTGTATGGCAGGTTCAGTTTAGTGTGGATGGTGTAGAAAACAGACTTTGTTTGCCAATCAACACAGAGATTCTTGCTAACTCAAGAGACCACAGCATCTTCGTGATTGAACCATTGAAGAGCATGTATCAGTATCACCTCATCAATCAGGAGACTGGTCGTATGTGGATTTTCCAGTGGAGCACACAGGGCAATGACTATCGCTGGATGAAGGCTATTCAGTAAGCAATAGTTACTTTTCTTCTCCTCTGTGGTCTATGAAGTTATAGTCGGCAAACTGTTTCTTCGGGAACTTGAAAACGTCGTCGCTTATTCCACCGGCAGAGAAGTTTGAAATTTTGACAGTAGTAGAAAAGAAAGCAACTTTTATCTTCAGACTTGTAGGGTAATAGTTTGCTTTCTTTATTTTTGCTGTTATTTCCTTAATGCCCATCATGCTTGACTTCTTTACTTTGGCTGTGAGCAGATAGTAATCTCCAGATGTGGTGTAGGAGAAGTCGTAATTGTTCACATCGTATTTGAACTTAGCAAGCATTTCGTCCTTATTCTCGTCATTGGCAGAGAATATATCCACTTGTTTCTTCTTCTTGTCAACCATGTAGGCTGTGACTCCATCGTTCCAAGAACAATAGCGCTTCTCGATGTATTTTATCTTCTTATCCTTGTAGTGGATAGAGCCTTCAGTCTTATATATGCCGATGATGTTTACAGCATAGTCAAGTCTTGAGCCTTTCGGACCAAAGACTATGTTGAACACCTTCTCGAACATTTCCTTTGCCTCCTCCTGATTGCTTCCCTTTGCACTGGTGTTAAGTGTGAGAAGGGAAAGGAGCAATGTGATGATTATTCTGCTTTTCATCTCCTAAATTCTTTTTTCCTGAATACTTATTTGTTTTGTTGAATAAAAAATGGGCTACCCCAAATCTCACGACTTAGAAGTAGCCACAACACAAACACAAAATAAAACACGACAAAATTCGTTAATACATCATTAGTAAATGAGCATTATATCTTTAATTTACATAATAGGCTTTATTGAATGCCGTCTTCACGAAGTTTAACCTGCCACTTCCATGCTGAAGCGAGAATTTCGTCAAGCGGAGTATCTGCACTCCAACCGAGTACATTGTTTGCCTTATCAACATTACCCCAGATAGCTTCGATATCACCCTCGCGGCGTGGAGCGTATTCCCATGGGAGCTTAACGCCTGTTGCACGCTCAAATCCTTCTACGATTTCGAGAGTAGAGTAGCCGTGACCTGTACCGATGTTGAATACTTCAACTGGTTCTGTCTCCTGGTCGAGTACGCGCTGCATTGCCTTAACGTGTGCCTTAGCAAGGTCAACAACGTAGATGTAGTCGCGGATACAAGTCTTATCTGGTGTGTTATAGTCGTTTCCAAAGATCTTCAACTGCTTGCGGATACCGATGGCAGTCTGAGTCACGAATGGAATGAGGTTCATAGGAACACCATTTGGAAGTTCACCGATTTCTGCTGATGGGTGAGCACCGATTGGATTGAAGTAGCGGAGGATGATGCTCTTGATTGGAGCTCCAGAGTGGATGTAGTCCTGGATGATTTCCTCGTTAACCTGCTTAGTGTTTCCGTATGGTGAAAGTGCCTTCTGGATAGGAGCCTGCTCTGTAACAGGAAGGTTCTCCTCTGTTGGCTGACCATATACTGTACATGAAGAAGAGAAGATGATACCCTTTGCTCCGTACTTTGGCATAAGCTCAAGAACATTCATCAATGAGTTGAGGTTATTGCGGTAGTAGAGAAGAGGCTTCTCGACTGATTCTCCTACAGCCTTTGATGCAGCGAAGTGGATGATACCCTTAATCTGGTACTTCTTGAACACTTCTTCAACCTTGTCGAAGTCATTGAGGTCAACCTGCTCGAATGCTGGACGAATGCCAGTAATCTTTTCGATGCCATCAACAACATTCGCATTACTGTTTGAGAGGTTATCAATGATGACTACATCATAACCTGCCTGCTGAAGTTCTACTGTGGTATGACTACCAATAAAGCCAGTACCTCCTGTAACGAGAATAGTCTCTTTCATGTGTATTATTTGTTATTAATAGTTGATTTTATAGTTGTGGTTTTAATTGTGACGACAAATTTACAACATATTTTCCAATAAAAAAATAAAAGTGCAAGAATTTTTGTCTTTCTTGCACTTTTTAATCAATATTTGGTACTTTATGATTAGTATGACAAATAAACTTGCCGATTTTGCCCCGTTAAGAGAACATAGCCTTGAATTTTTGGAAAATGCTCTTCTTCATTGAGTCGTCAGCACAGAAGTTTTCTGATTTCTCAAGCTTCTGCATGATTTCCTTCTCTTCCTTGTTCAGTGTCTTTGGAACGTAGATGCTGATGTTTATCAACTCATCGCCACACTGTGGCTGACCATATCGGTAACCGCTTTGGATGGCAGGAATACCCTTGCCACGAAGGCGAAGCACTGTGCCTGCCTGTGTACCTGGTTCGATATTGAGCTTTGCCTTACCGTCGATTGTTGGTACTTCGATAGTGCATCCGAGTACTGCCTGTGGAATAGTGAGGAGAAGGTTGTAAACGATGTTGATGCCATCGCGAACAAGTTCCTGATGTTCCTTTTCCTTAACAACAATCTGAAGGTCGCCGTTTATTCCGTTGCGAGGACCTGCATTACCTTTGCCTTCTACATTGAGTGCCATGCCGTCTGTCATACCAGCAGGGAACTTGACCTCGACTACCTCTTCGCCTTGTACAACACCGTTGCCCTTACAGCTGTGGCACTTGTTCTTGACAATCTCGCCTGTTCCTTGACAATTAGGACATACGCTCTGGCTCTGCATCATTCCGAAGATGCCCTGACGGCGTGAAATGATGTAACCTGTACCATTACACTGGCTACAAGATTCAACCTTACCGTCTTCTGAACCCGAACCATGACAATGTGTACACTGAACATCCTTCTTTATCTTGAACTTCTTTGTTGTGCCATGAACAATCTCGGAAAGGTCGAGTTCAACGCGACGACGAAGGTCATTGCCACGGAACACCTGCTTCTGCTGACGACCACCGCCACCACCGAAGCCACCGAAGATGTCCTCGAAACCACCACCGCCGAAGCCGTGGAACGAACCAAAGATATCCTTGAAGATGTCTTCTGCATTTGTGTAGCCACCGCCAAAGCCGCCAGCACCATTCACGCCTTCTGGACCGAACTGGTCGTAACGCTGACGCTTCTGAGGGTCACGGAGCACATCGTAAGCTTCTGCCACTTCCTTGAACTTTTCCTCTGCTTCCTTGTCGCCAGGGTTGCGGTCAGGGTGATACTTGACAGCAAGTTTACGGTATGCCTTCTTTATTTCATCGTCTGTAGCGTTCTTCTGAACACCAAGGACTTCATAGTAATCTCTTTTGTTTGCCATAAGAAATAAGTGATGTTATTTATTGTGCAACAGCTACTTTGCTATGACGGATAACCTTTTCATGCATCATGTAACCAGTCTGGATGCAGTCCATGACCTTGTTCTTCATGTCCTCAGGCTGACCAGGAACCATTGCCACTGCTTCGTGGTAGTCGGTGTCGAACTCCTTGCCAACACAGTCAATCTTCTGAAGACCTTCACTACCAAGCTGCTTCATG
The DNA here is from genome assembly GCA_937893145.1 of uncultured Prevotellaceae bacterium. Taxonomy (GTDB): domain Bacteria; phylum Bacteroidota; class Bacteroidia; order Bacteroidales; family Bacteroidaceae; genus Minthosoma. The sequence continues at coordinate 17,382 of CALBJW010000219.1, forward strand.
AACTTCTCGATGATGAGTTTAACACCTTCCTTAACAGCTTCAACATCTTGTGCCTGTCCCATCATCTGGTCAGCACGCTCAAAGTCATCGATGATAGGGAGGATAGACTTCATGACCTTCTCACCGCCATACTTCACCAGGTCAGCCTTCTCCTTCATCATGCGCTTGCGGAAATTGTCGAACTCAGCAGCTTTATAGAGAGCATCCTTCTTCAACTCCTCAATCTGGTTCTTGGCAGCTTCGAGCTGTTCCTCAAGTGTTGGCTCTGCAGGTGCTTCTTCTTCCTTGTTTTCCTCAGTAGCAGCCTCTGCATTCTCAACCTGAACGGTTTCTTCATTATTTTCATTCATCTGAGTCTCATTGAGTGTCTCAGACTTCATCTCTTCAACTTTGCTGTTCATTTTATTGTTTTGTTTTAAGTTTTCAGATTTCTTGTCAAACAAAAAAGATGCCAGCACCATAGATGCTGACATTTTTATGACATTGTGTCGTATATTAACGATATTGCCTATTAAAGCTCGTCCGAAGTGTACGCCTGTGGCAGAGTGCGACAGTTGTACTGTGATGCCATGATTTCTCCATAAGCACCTGCTGAGAGCATTGCAATATAGTCGCCACGCTTAGTCTTGTTGAGTTCGATGTCCTTGTCGAATACATCTGATGACTCGCAGATTGGACCTACAACATCGTATGTCTCCATTGGTTCGTCACTTGAGATGTTGTATGTCTTGTGGTGAGCATCGTAGAGAGCAGGACGGATGAGGTCAGTCATACCTGCATCAACGATGACAAACTGCTTCACACCAGCTTCCTTGCCATCAGCAAACTGCTGAAGTGTGTTGCACTTAACATAGTTCACCTTAGTGATAAGAGCACCACACTGTCCGACAACAGCACGACCAAGTTCGAAGTGAACTGTCTGTCCTGGACGAAGCTTGAGGTTTGCGTTGTATGCAGCGAAGTAGTCCTTGAAGTTAGGAATTGGGTCACCAACAGGGTCAGCATAGTTGATGCCAAGTCCACCACCAACATTGATGATTTCAATGTTGATGCCTGCTGCTTCGAGCTTGTCCTGAAGTTCATTGATGCGGTTGCAAAGAGCAACGAAGTCGTCCATCTCAAGAATCTGACTACCGATGTGGAAGTGAAGTCCCTTGAACTCAACATTCTCCATCTCCTGAGCCATACGGATAACCTTCTCCATGTCGTCCATAGCAATACCGAACTTGTTTTCAGCAAGACCAGTAGTGATGTTTGCATGAGTATGAGCGCCAACATTAGGATTGATACGGAAACATACAGTTGCCTTCTTGTTCATGCGAGTGGCAATCTCGTTGATTACCTCAAGTTCTGGAATACTTTCCACATTGAAAGCGAAGATGCCCTTTTCAAGACCGAGTTCAATTTCCCAGTCGCTCTTTCCCACACCTGCAAACACAATCTTGTTGGCAGGGAAACCAGCCTTGAGAACCTGTTCAATCTCACCTCCACTAACACAGTCGATGCCGAGACCAGCCTCATTGATGATGCCAAGCACCTTGAGGTTGGCATTTGCCTTTACTGCATAGTGAACGTGGTAGTTGCCGTATTTTTCTGTTTCTGCGTTGATAGCTTTGAGTGTATCACGAAGGATTTTTGTGTCGTAATAATAGAAAGGTGTACGAATACCTTTGAATTTATCTGTGTTGTATAAGTTAGTCATAATTGTCATGTAATTCAGCCTACCGAATTGTTTGTGCTAATTCGGTAGGTTGTGCCCTCCCGCAATAATGCTTGGAGGTATTAGTTGTTAAAAAGATGATCTGAAAGTGCTTGGAGCGCGCGCTTCTTGTCATCTCCATTAATCAAGAATGAAATGTTATGGTTTGAACCACCGTATGAAATCATGCGAACAGGAATGTCTGCAAGAGCAGCAGTTGCCTTGCTCTCGAAGCCTACATTTTCGCTCTCAAGGTCACCAACAACACAGATGATACACATGTTGCTGTCAACTTCTACGCGACCGAACTTCTTGAGTTCGTTGACGATAGCAGGAAGGTTTGTTGTGTTGTCGATAGAAACAGACACCCCAACTTCTGAAGTTGTAACCATGTCGATAGAAGTCTTGTATGACTCGAAGATTTCGAATACCTTGCGAAGGAACCCATAAGCGAGGAGCATACGAGAAGAAGTGATGCGGATAGCAGTGATGTTGTCCTTTGCTGCTACTGCCTTAATCTTCTTACGCTCTGTCTCGTTGCTGATAACAGTACCTGGTGCAGTTGGGTCCATTGTGTTGAGGAGCTTAACTGGAATACCAGCGAACTTAGCAGGCTGAACACAAGTAGGGTGGAGAATCTTAGCACCGAAGTAAGCGAGTTCTGCAGCCTCCTCGAAGTGAAGATGACCAACAGGGGCAGTCTTCTCTACGAAACGAGGATCGTTGTTGTGCATACCGTCGATGTCTGTCCAAATCTGAATTTCGCTTGCTCCTACTGCAGCACCAATGAGAGAAGCTGTATAGTCAGAACCACCACGCTGGAGGTTGTCAATCTCACCGTATGCATTGCGGCAGATGAAGCCCTGAGTGATGTAGATTTCCTTGTCACTGTTCTCGTCAAGCTGAATCTTAATCTTCTCGCGAATATACTCAAGGTCAGGTTCAGCATTCTTGTCGGTACGCATGAATTCAAGTGCAGGGATGAGTGTAGCATTGTAACCCTGTTCGAGAAGGTAGTTTGTTACCATGTTTGTTGAGAGGATTTCGCCCTGGCCAACAACAATCTTTTCCTCGAACATAGTGAAGATTCCCTTAGTGAATGAACGGAGGAAGTCGAACTCTTCCTTCATGAAAGCAAGAGTCTTCTGCTTGTACTCCTCAGTAGTGTAAAGAGCATCAACATGCTTCTTGTACTTAGCCTCGAGAGCGTTGATTGTCTCCTGAGCACCCTCTGGATTTTTCTTGTAGAGGTAGTCTGAGATTTCAACGAGTGTATTTGTTGTACCAGACATTGCTGAGAGAACAACAATCTTCTGTTCGCCATCAGTGATGAGCTTTACGACATCCTTCATGCGCTGAGGAGTGCCTACGGAAGTACCGCCAAATTTGAGAACTTTCATTTTAATTTTATTTTTACCTTATATATTATTATTAGTTTCGTTTGTTTTGTGTTATCAGTTTTCCTTCAGTTCCATGTTGTCAATGCTGATGACACGACCTGGATGAGAATCGAGCAGACTGACATTGTGAGTAATCATCACCACAGCCGAACCTTGTTCACTGATTTTCTTGAGGAGGTTTGTGATGTGAACACTTGTCTCGACATCAAGATTACCAGTAGGTTCATCGGCAAGGATGAGCTCTGGACTGTTGAGGATGGCACGAGCAATGGCAATACGCTGCTGTTCGCCACCCGAGAGTTGGTTAGGCATTTTCAATCGTTCGTCCTTCATGCCGACCATAGAAAGCACTTCATCAATACGGTTGTTTATTTCTGACTTTGACTTCCATCCTGTTGCCTTGAGTACAAAACGAAGGTTCTCCTCGACTGAACGGTCGGTGAGAAGTTGGAAATCCTGAAATATCACACCGAGTTTACGACGAAGTTCTGGGAGATATTTACGGCGAAGGTTCACCATGTTGTAACCAAGAACCTCTGCCTTCTCGCCTTGCTTTACTGGCAATTCTCCGTAGAATGTCTTGATAAGTGAAGACTTACCAGTACCTACCTTACCAGTGAGATAGACAAACTCACCCTTATCAACCTGAAGATTCACATTCTTCACGATGAGTTGGTCGTCTTGATATACGTTTATGTTCTTGTAATCTATTAATGCCATATATTGAAAGTAACTGATTAGTGCTTCTTCCAAGTTGGATCGTGACGCTCTGCCAATTCATTAGCAAGGTCCTCAATCTTCAATCCCTTAGATGTGAGAAGCACGATGAGGTGATAAATCATGTCCGAAGCCTCGTAGATAAGGCGTTCGTTATTGTTAGCGACTGCTTCGATTACAGATTCGAGAGCTTCCTCTCCAACCTTCTGAGCCATACGGTGGCAACCATCCTTGAAGAGACTTGTTGTGTACGAACCTTCTGGCATTTCCTCGTGACGCTTCTCGATGAAACGCTGAAGTTCTGTGAGGAACATGATTGGGTTTTCGTTCTTCTCGTCCCAACAAGTGTCTGCACCAGTGTGGCAAACAGGACCAACAGGATTAGCCTTGATGAGAAGTGTGTCCTTGTCGCAGTCGTTGAGTATTTCAACCACATTGAGGAAGTTGCCACTTGTTTCGCCCTTAGTCCAGAGAGTGTTGCGAGTGCGGCTATAGAATGTTACTTTGCCTGTTTCAACGGTTTTGTTGTATGCTTCTTCGTTCATGAAACCAAGCATAAGCACTTTGAGAGTCTTTGCATCTTGAATGATGGCTGGTACAAGACCATTCATCTTCTGAAAATCGATTTCCATAACAATTAAATTCTTACTTTAATACCTTCGTTTATTAAATACTTTTTGAGTTCTGGGATAGGAATTTCACCAAAATGGAATACGCTGGCTGCAAGGGCAGCATCAGAATGTCCATTGATGAAGGTGTCGCGGAAATGCTCCTTGCTTCCTGCACCACCCGAAGCGATTACAGGGATAGTGAGAGTGTCGGAGAGGCGACGAAGAGCAACATCAGCAAAACCTGCTTTCACACCGTCGTGGTTCATGCTTGTGAAGAGTATCTCACCTGCACCTCTCTCGTTTGCTTCCTTTGCCCATTCGAAGAGGTCACGACCTGTGTCTTCTCGTCCACCCTTGACAAAACAATTCCATTTGCCATCAATCATTGGGTCACCATTTGGATGAATAGTGTCGTCAATGCATTTTGCATCGATAGCAACAACACATACCTGACTGCCGAAGTGGTTTGCAATCTCATCAATGAGGTTAGGATTGCGAAGAGCAGCAGAGTTGATGCTCACCTTGTCTGCTCCTGCATTGAGAAGGCGTTCCACATCTGCCAGTTCGTTTATTCCACCGCCAACAGTAAAAGGAATGTTGATTTCCTGAGCAATGCGAGTGACGAGTTGAGTGAAAGTCTTTCTGCCTTCATGACTTGCTGTGATGTCAAGATAAACCAGTTCATCAGCACCCTGCATAGAATATGCCTTGCCCAACTCGATAGGATCTCCTGCCTGTCGGAGATTAACGAAGTTGGTTCCCTTTACAGTCTGTCCGTCTTTGATATCAAGACAAGGTATGATTCGTTTTGCTAACACGCTATGTAATTATATTTTTTATTTGTATATCTTACTTGAAGTGCCTCCAGTCTTATCCTTTTAGGAATTAGAGGAACTTCTGGAGTTCTTCCATCTCAATCTTTCCTTCGTAGATTGCCTTGCCGAACACTACAGAAGGGATGCCAGCAGCTTCAAGCTTCTCGATGTCCTCGATACAGCTCACACCACCTGAGGCAATGAGATGAAGGTTAGGGAAGAGAGCCATTATCTTCTCGTAGAGAGGAATTGCTGGTCCTTGAAGCATACCGTCCTTGCTGATGTCTGTGCAAAGCACATTGTCAACACCCTTGTCGATATATTTGCGTAGGAACGGAATGAGTTCGTCTTCGCCTTCTTCTTTCCATCCGTTGATGCTGATGAGACCATTCTTCACGTCTGCACCAAGGATTATCTTGTTGTCTCCATACTTTTCGAGCCATGAAGTGAAGAGTTCTGGTTTCTTCACAGCAACGCTGCCGATAGTTACCATCGATGCTCCCGACTGGAAAGCAATGTCGAGGTCTTCGTCTGACTTGATACCACCACCGAAGTCTATGACAAGACTCGTATGGTCTGCAATCTTTTCGATTGTTTTGTAATTAACGATGTGTTGTGATTTTGCGCCATCAAGGTCCACGGTGTGTAAACGTCGGATGCCGTAGCTCTCAAACATCTTGGCAACTTCAACTGGGTCTTCGTTGTAAACCTTCTTTGTGCTGTAGTCGCCTTTTGTAAGTCGGACACATTTACCGTCGATAATGTCAATGGCGGGGACTATTTCTATCATATATTATAAATAAAATTTCGTAATATTCGTTCGCCTACGCTGCCGCTCTTCTCTGGATGGAACTGAGTGGCGTAGAAGTTATCCTTATGGAGTGAACTGCTGTAAGGCTGAACATAGTCAGTTGTAGCAATGGTGTGTTCGCAGAGTGGAACATAATAGCTGTGGACAAAGTAAACAAATTCGTTCTTCTCAAATCCTTCGTAGAGTGCTGACTTGGTGTCGTAAATCTCGTTCCATCCCATCTGTGGCACCTTGTCTTCGTGCTTAGTAGGGCGGAAGCGCTTTACATCCACATCAAACACACCAAGACAATCGGTATCTTGTTCCTCGCTATGACGGCAAAGGAGTTGCATACCGATGCAAATGCCAAGAACAGGCTGCTTGAGTGAAAGGATAAGTTTGTCGAGTCCTCTTTCGCGGAGATACTGCATCGTATTGCTTGCTTCGCCCTGACCAGGGAAGATAACCTTGTCTGCTGTACGCAATTCTTCAGGGTCATCAGTGAGCAATGGTTCAATGCCGAGTCGTTTTACAGCATTGATTACGCTACAAATATTTCCTGCATTATATTTTACTATCGCTACTTTCATCAAATGAATAATGAGTTTTTGTTTAAGCCTAAACCTTGCTTCCTCAATGGTCCAATTCAGACTATATGAGCTGCAAAGTTAGTCATTTTTAAACAAAAACTCATCATTATCCATGCAAAAGGTTTCATTTTGCCCTGTAAAAAAGTGAAAAATGTGTAAAAAGTAGGGCAAAACATCGCATCAAAAGTAAAAAGTGTTGTAAGAAATGCTATTTTCTCTTTCACTTTTACTCCACATCAGCGCCGAAATAGAAGCCTGGTTCTGGTGGCTGATTGTATGCCACATTCTCCGTAGCCACACTCAATCGGTAAGGTATATCTTCCATGAATGAAGGGAAACGGTGATTTGTTGGAATTGTAGTAGTGTAGATTCGTAGTTCCTTGTTGTCACGAGTACGGACAACCACCTCTTCTCTCCAGTCGCCGAAAAGGTCTGCCGAGAGACAAGGATTCTGTTTTGTGCCGTTGTTGAATGCACAACCAGCAGCCTTGAAGTCAATCATCGTGTCACATCTGCCCTTCTTCCAGTCGAACTTCTGCACCGATTCCTTGTCGAGCAGTTCACGAAGAAGGTCACCATCCCACCATACCGCTGAGTTCTGAGGAATCCATGCCTCAGTAGGGTGGTGCTTACCTTTCACATCGTAGTAGCCCTTCTGACTTGCCGACCACATCTCCAGTCCCCAATTCGTAGGGTCTATGTCGGCAGCCATACCACGACCAACATCATCCGTACTTGGTATCTGGAAGATGACTTCACCAGTCTTAGCATCACGGAGTTCACTGCCATCGCGCTTGTTCTCATGCACATCCCAAATCTGGAGTGCCTTGCTGTTTGGGTAGAAAGCAAACTGGTGCATTGCATCGCCATGACCAAAACCAGTAGAGTAGAGTCCTGTGCCATCGTGGTCAACACACATAGCACCGTATGTTATCTCGTCCTTTCCATCACCATCCACATCACCAACACGGAGGTTATGGTTTCCTTGTCCTGTGTAGCGTTTGCTTCCTACAGGCTGTTGACGGTCAACATATTCAGAGTCAAACATCCAACGGAGTTTCAAGTCCTTACCGTCCCAATCCCATGCAGCGAGATAAGACTGAGTGTAATATCCACGACACATCACCACACTTGGATGAATGCCGTCAAGATAAGCCACACAAGCAAGGTAACGCTCCGAACGATTACCATACGAATCGCCCCAATCGCTTACTTGTCCTCGACCAGGCAGATAATCGACTGTCTTGAGTGCTTCGCCAGTCTCACCGCTAAACACGGTTAAGTATTCTGGACCACTAAGTATTCTGCCAACAACTCGTTGTCTTTGTGCAGGTTGCTTGCCACGAATACTCTTGTTTATCTCTCCCGAAAACACATGGTTCGCCTCACCGTCACCAATAACATTACCCTTGCCGTCGATAGTGCCGTCAGCAGTCTTCATGACCACCTCCGACTTACCATCACCATCAAGGTCATACACCATGAACTGAGTGTAATGAGCACCAGCACGGATATTCCTTCCGAGGTCAATACGCCAGAGGAAAGAAGGCTTGTCGGTGTTGAATGAATTAGGAATCTTATAGCAGTCAATCAACACATTACCAGTGTATCCTTCGTGAGAATTGTCGTGAGCATTAGTAGGTTCCCACTTCAGGATAATCTCATATTCACCATCACCATCCACATCACCCACCGAAGCATCGTTGGCTGTGTAGCCATACTGTCTGCCATCAGGACTTGTGCGAGGTTCTGGCACATTGAGAGGGATAGAGATATAGTTCTTCTTCTCTCCTCGTGGCACATTGTAGTATGCCACATCCTTGTCACCAGTTTCTCGTCCATTCACCACCTTATGTACTTCATACACAGCATCCTTCTTCAAACTTTTCACTTTGAGGAAGGTAGTGTTAAGGAGCGGAGTCTTGGTGATGAGTTTTCCGTTCTGGTAAACATTGAATGCAGCGTTGCTTTCTTCGCTCTTGAGCAGTCGCCAGGATATGATGGTATTTACGCCATCATTCATGCAGACCAGTCCTCTGCCGAGTCGTTCTCGCTGAATGTGTTCATAATCATAATTAGGTTGTGCAACAGCCGACAAAGCCGTACACAACCAAATGATAAGGAGAGTTAGTTTGCTTTTCATTTATTCTACATTTTTATAATAATAGAAGAGAGGGTTTCCAGAGTAGAAGCTGTACAAAGTAGATTTGAACACGAACTTCTGCAAAGGAATGGCATCCGAACCTACATAACCCAATTTGTTGAGCGAATCTGCATGTTCCTTGTAGATTGTCTTCTTCAAGTCTGCAAGATTAGCCTTCTTCAACATATCGTCATACATCTTTGCAGCCTTGAAGTCGCAGAGTTGGATGACATATCCTGGAAGACCAGTTGATGCTGTGTCTTTTGCTTCGAACACATATCCAGAAATCTCCATTTTCGCAAGAGCCTCAATAATGTTCTTCTCCCACACCGAGTCGCCAGGAACTGAGTAGCCGATGCTATCCACAAGACCTACATAGTTGACAGCCGCAGTGTTTCCGTTGTTCTCGTTCATACAAGAAGTGATGCCAACTGTAGTTAATAAAAGTGTTGTAATAATAAAAATAATCTTCTTCATCTTATTGTTTTGTTAATGTTGTTACTTGATTTTTGAACTCACAAAAGTTGAGCCACGACGAATCATGTCTGTAAATTCATCCTCAGTCACCTTTGTCTCGTCCATTCCGTTCTTGAACTCAAGTGGACTGATGCCAGTGAGGTTCTTGAACCACTTGCCGAAATACGACTGGTTAGGGAAGTGGAGATACTCGCTGATTTCCTTGATGCTGAGTGTCGATTGACGCAGTCTGTTCTTTGCTTCCACGAGCAGTGCCGTAGCAATCCACTGACTTGGTGTCTTGCCCGATTTCTCCTTGATGATGGAACTGAAGTAGCGACTTGTCAGGTACTGCTGTGCTGAGTAGTAAGTCACCTCATGCTCCTCCTTATAATTCTTGTAGAGCGACGACACGAACTTCAGCAGCACATCCTCCTTGCGGTTGATGTTCTTGCGGAATGGTTCGTTCTGCTGATAGCACGACACCACATTCAGCATAAACGAATTGCTGAGCATTTCAGCCTGCATGAGTCGTATCTCCTTCATTGTGCGAACAAGTTCCACTTCAGGGTCCGTACGACCTTGCAAACGGTTGATGGTGTCCTCGATAAGGTCCAGATACATCAACATGTTCTTCATCTGAACAGGATTGAGTTCTATCAGTGGGTTGTTGCGAATGAGGAACAGACCATTGAAGTCGGATATCTTGTACAGCATAGGCTGAATGGCTTCAAGGTCGCCACCAATGATTATGCCCTGAAGGTCTTCCGAACGCTTGTTTATCTTCAGTTCGCTGTACGCAAAATATGTGAACATGCAGTTCGACTCCACCCAGTATTCTTCCGAGTCAAGAGTGAGGTTCACATATCCATTCGTACACAAGAAAAGTCCTGTTCGGCTTATCTTTGCAACCTCATTTTCGGCATTAAGGAAGTTGGTGTATCCATTATCAATATGTTGCAGATAGATGCTTCGATTTGTCATACTTATGCTTGTCATTTTCTAATTTGCGTACAAATTAACTAATAAATTATTACTAAAACAACAAATTAACTACTTTTATTATAAAATTTCATTACATTTAGACCAATGCAAGTCCATTTTTGTCTTTTTCAGCCCTTTCTGTGACCAAAGTTCTCGACATGCTTCAGCACTCTGTTTATCTGAACCTGATACACAGCACAGGTAGTGAGGAAGTAGCCGATGACCTGTAGCCACAGAGCCTGATATTCTGGTTTGATGTCGTACAGAGTGCCTCCCATGCTGCTGATGCAGAGGAACCCTCTCACACCGAAAGTGCTTGGGAACAACCACGACACACCTTGCCAGAAGGCTGGTATATTATTCTTTGGCCATGATATACCAGTCATGAACAGGAAGATGAGTGATGTGAACACCACGATGAGCATCACATTCTCACGGTATCGAATGAGGCACGAAAGTGTCATTCCGAAGAAGATGCAAGCCAAGATGTAAGGCACCATCAATCCTACAAGAGCCTTTCCCGAAGCCATAGCTGTGAATCCAAACAGTCTTGGTACAACCAGTGTGAGGTATGCCGAGATAACAGCAAACACCATGAAGTAGCAGAGGCTCTTACCGCCAACGATACGGAATATGCCGTTGTAGTGGCGACTGATAGGAACGAGATAACCATATCTGTTTTCCTCTCGTGCCGTACCAGCAGCCAGACCGATGCCAAGCAGCAAAGTCTGCTGAATGATGACAATCAGCACACCTGGCAATATGGCATTACCATATCCACCAGTGCTGTTGAACATCTGCACCTCGTCGAAGTCGAGCGGTTTGGTCGTTATCTGTTCGTCCTTAGATGTGTAGTTGTTCGTGTGAGCAATCTGTATCTTCGAGTTCATCTCTGATGCCACACCCTGAGTAGTACTGTATATCGCCTTGTACATGAGCATCAGACTCATGTCGCAATACACGCTGACAACCGACTGGTCACCACGGTTCAGTTTCTCGGCAAAATCACTTGGGAAGTAAATCACGCCATTCGCCTTCTGCAGTCCCACCATTCTCTGTGCCTCGTCGAGGTTCTTGCAGTAGTATGCCACCTCCACATCGGGTGAAGCGTTGCACATACGGATAAACTGACGACTCTCTGCAGTACGACTCTTATCGACCACCACCACAGGCACATCTCTCACCACCTCATTATTATATATCCACGAATAGAGCAGGGGGTAGAACAGAGGAACGATGATGAAGAATATCAGCACACCCTCGTCCTTCACCGTCATCTTCATCTCATTAGCCCAGATGAACGCCATGTCCTTTATTGCCTCCGCTATTCTATGCCAAATATTTCTATATTTCATAACTCCTAACTTGTAATTTATAACTTATATCTTTTATGGAACATAAACATATTCCAACATACTGCGTCTGATATTCCTCATCACAAACAGAGGAAGCAAAGTGAATGCAAGCAAACACACCCAGTATATCCATGCAAAGTTAAGAGGGAATCCATTGAGGATATTTATCTGATATATCATGTAGTAATGTCTCAGCGGGAAGAGCCATGCCACACTCTGAATGAATGGGTCCATAGCACTCACAGGGAAGGTAGCTCCCGACAGACTGAAACTGAGCATTGCCCATAGCGAACACACACTCATCGACATTCTCAGCGATGGCATCAGTCCGAAGGCAAACACACCAAAACTCTGTGCCGACAACACTGCGAGCAATGCCAGCAGCACTATTGGCACTACGCTTCCAGGGTGTGGAAATCCCAACACATGATATATGTAAAACTCAAACGCGAGGAACACCACCAGGAATACGAGAGTCTGCGGAAGGAGTTTGCCTATCACAGCTGTGAGAGGATTATTTCCTGCCATTCCCATCCATTCCTTAGCACGGCCAAACTTCAGTTCCGTACCTATCGAGTAAGGAGTGATGAGGAAGATGAAGAGCATGAGCAGTCCTGGCACCATCGTTGTACTGAGATACACATTGTAGTTTGCCCACGGATTACCAATCATGTGCAGGTCTATCGTGATAGGTTGCAGGAAAGCCATTATCTCCTTCTCCGTCTTGCCCAGCATGGTGAGTTTCTGTTTTCCCACTGCAGCCGAACCGAGAGTAGAGATTGTCTTGAGGTCACGGAAGGTAGTGTTACCAGCAAGCATCACCACACCGTTGTAGTAGAACGAAATCTTAGGTTGCTTGCTTGTCATCAGTCCACTCGTTGTACCTTCAGGAATGAGCAGGAACGCATATATCTCGCCCCTCTGCATTGCCTTTCGTGCCTCATTAGCGTTAGGGTAGTGAGCCACCACATGTGCAGTTTGGAATCCGTCCAGCATACGCACCAAGTGTCTTGTCGTACTTGTGTTGTCCTTGTCCACCACACCCACTGGCAACTCCACAGGTTGTCCGTCCTCCATGAGTGAGGTGAAGAACACCACCACAAAGATTGGAATGGCAACCATGCAGAAGAGGTAGATGGGTTCCGACAGCATCTGCCGACACTCACGCCCCGCAATGTCAATAATTTTCTTTATCATATCTTATACATCTATCCAGTTCCTCCTTTTTTGGGGGAGGTTAAGTGGGGCTTCCTATTTCTTAATTATCAAACTCATTCCAGGTCTCATACCCTCGACCTTCTCCACAGGCTTTGCCTTCACCTCGAAGGTCTTGTAGTCGTACTCGCCCTTAGTCTTTGTTGCCTTCCAAGTGGCGAACGAGCCCTCATCCTTGATGTTAGTCACCTTGAGTTCAATCTCCTTGTCGAATGCAGGCATATAAGCCTTGAAGGTGTCGCCACGCTTCATGCCGCCAAGCATATCTTCACGCACATTGAACACGCCCCACATGTCGTCCATCATGGCAATGCTCATGATAGGAGAACCAAGACCAACGAGTTCGCCGACCTTAGGATAAATCTCACTTACCTCACCATCGACAGTAGCAATCTGCACACTCTCCTTGATGACCGAACTGATTAAATCAACAGCACCACGAGCTGCCTCAACCTGTTTGCGTGCAGCATCCTTCTCCTGGCTACGAGCACCGTTCTTCGCCATCTCGTACTGACTCTTTGCTGCCTCTACCTGAGCCTTTGCCGCAGTAAATGCTGCATTAGCCTCATCCAGTTTCTGTGCCGAGATGACACCCTCCTTGAAGAGGTTGCTCACACGGTTGAAAGTCTTCTCCGCAATAGTAGCCGCAGCCAATGCAGCTTGATACATCTGGTAAGCACCCTTGATGACTTCCTGACGAGCACCTTCCGATGCCATACTGCTCACAGCTTCCGCAGCACCCTCAGTAGCCTCAGCCACCTTCTTCTGTGCCTCAGCTTCAGGAATCTCCAGAATGGCGAGGGTATCACCTACATGCACCATCTGTCCTTCTTCCACACGCAATTCCTTCACTCGTCCAGGTAGTTTGCACGACACCCTGAACTCCGACACCTCCATCTCGCCCTGAATGATTTCCTCATTGTCGCCAAGTGTGAAGAAGCCGATAAGACCTACTGTTACTATTACTGCTACCAATCCTACCACTGCCAGCAGGATATTATTGTGTTGTTTCTTTTCTGAATCCATAATGAATTGTCTTTTTTTGTTTTTGTTATTTATACATCTATCCAGCTCCTCCCCTTGGGGAGGTTAGGAGGGGTTTCTATTTTATCTCAAAATTCCTAATGCCTTTTTCAAGTTCACCTCACTCATCATCACATCAATCTCCGCATCAATCTTCATTGACTTTGCCTTCTCCCATGCAGCCTGTGCCGACATCACCTCAGTGGTCTGCATCACACCTTCACGGAAACCTACATTAGCACATCGGAGATTCTCTTCCGCATTCGCGAGGTTCTTCGTTGCCATAGCCAACTTCTTGTTTGCCTCCTTAACCTTGAAACGACTCTGCTCCACCTGAAGGTTAATCTTCTCCGAAGCATCGCTGAGTTCCATCATGGCGATGTTGGTTGTTGCCTTACCCGCACGAACCTTATATACTCCTTCCAACCAGTTCCATACAGGAATCTGGACCGTAACACCTACATTCCACATTCCTGAGAACTTCTTCTGGAATCCGTTCAGTACGTTAGGGTTCGAGATGACATATCCACCAGTGAGTGCCACATGAGGGAGGTAGGCAGCACGCACAAGGTTAGTGCCCTGCTTTGTAAGGTCAACGGCATTCTGGAGCATACGCAATTCACTGCGATTACCGTCTGCCTTCATACCCTCAAGACTCTCTGTGTCAGCACCTATGGTGAGTGTCTCCTTGTTCTCATCTGCAAGTACAATGTCAGTATCTACAGGCAGACCGATGAGTTGACAGAGCAACATCTTCGACAACGACAGACCGTCCTCTACCATCGTAACAGCCATGTCTGCCTCGTTTACCTTCACATCGACCTTCAGTCCGTCGGCACGAGTGAGCAGGCCTTCGTCAATCATCTTGTGAACATCATCGTCCAACTTCTGGACTACATCACGAAAACTCTCCGCCAATGCTTTCTTTTGCTTTAGCGAAACGACCAACCAGTATGTCTCATCTATCTGGTACAGGGTGCTTTGCACCTTACCCTCATACTCGTTCTTCGCCATGTCCTCACTGATGTCTGCCATCTTGTTTGCCGCTATGATAGCACCACCCATATATATAGGCTGTCGAACCATCACTGTTCCTGCAAACACATTATGCGTGTCGGTCTTGAAGGCATCAACGATGTCCTGTCCAATCTTGTCCACACCCTGTGCTATTGGCGCGCCAAACTGCTGAAGGAGACCACTAATCTGCTGTGCTGTCTCAAGAGTGATGACACGGTTCTCCACCAGTCCCTTGAGTTTTTCTCCAGCGCCCTGACCTATAGCTCCAAGAGCCGTAGAACCTGCTGTCGAGAACATCGTTTTCTGTCCGTCGTTAAGGAGCGACACCTCCTTACTGAAATACTCATATCCCCCAAGGATGTCCACCTTAGGCAGATAGTTCGTTCTTGCCGCCTTTCTTGCATTCTCAGCCACCTCCTGCTTCATTCTTGTCGCATTCAGCTGCTTGTTGTTTCTCAATGCCATAGCACGACAGCTGTCCAGCGACAGCACCGTCTGCGCACTCACTGGCATGATACTCATAGCAACAAAGGTCATAATGCTTAAAATCTTGTTCATATTCTTATATAATTTAATAACAATCTTCTCCTAAAATTTTGTTTCTTCTGCAAAATTAGTCTAATTATCCGAAATCTCTCTCCAAAAATATCTTCAAAAATATTAAAAAATGTCCAAATGCTCCTCATAGGACATATATTTGGACCAAAAGACCAATACTGTCTCTCTAAAATAGTACATATCGACCAATATGCATACTTTTTGCAAACCACACAATAAAGGCGTGCCAATACCCTTGACACGCCTTCCATGCTTTACTTTCTTTCTGCCACCTCAATGAATTTATCCAGCAACGGCACCATCGTTTGCAGTTCCTCGACAGTCATGCCGTTTTCCACCATCTCACGAGCCAGACAGTTCGGTATTTCCTTTATTTTCTCTTCCAGTCGTTTACCCTCACCCGTCAGCGATATGATACGCTGACGACTGTCTGCAATGCTCTTTTGCCTAACAATAAGACCTTGTTTCTCCATGCGTTGCAGTAGTGGAGTTGTAGTGTTTGTTTCAAGGTGCAATCGCTCCGTTATCTCACTGATGATACGGTTGTCCTTCTCCCACAGCAGCATCAGAACGAGATACTGCGGATAGGTGATGCCATACTGTTTGAAGTAGGGCGTGTAACATGCAGTCACCAGTCGTGCCGCCGTGTAGAGACGGAAGCACAACTGGTTGTCAAGTTTTAATTGCGGATATGCCATGGCCTATTTCTCAAGAAGTGCTTTGATAGCAGGAATCATCTTTTCTGCAGTTGCAGTAGGTTCAAAACGCTCTACCACCTTACCATCCTTGCCGATGAGAAACTTAGTGAAGTTCCACTTGATGTCTGCAGTCTCGCGCCATCCTGGCATGTTCTTGTCAAACATACCCTCAAGGATGCCAGTCAACTGGTGGTCCTTGTCAAAACCATCAAAACCCTTCTGCTGCTTGAGGAATGTGTAGAGAGCAATCTCGTTCTCGCCGTTCACCTCAATCTTGTGAAACTGCTTGAACTCTGTCTTGTAGTTCAACTGACAGAAAGATACGTACTCCTCATCAGTCTCAGGAGCTTGGTTGCCAAACTGATTGCAAGGGAAGTCGAGAATCTCGAAACCCTGTTCCTTGAGCTCCTTATACATGTCCTCCAGTTCTGTGTATTGAGGAGTGAAACCGCATCGGCTTGCAGTGTTCACGATGAGCAGCACCTTGCCTTCATACTCAGAGAGGCTCACTTCCTGACCTTTAGTGTCCTGAACGGAGAACTGATAGATATTGTCTTGTGCGAATGAGTTATTCATAAAAACAACAATACTTAGTATTAAACCTATTATTCTGTTCATTACCTTGCCATTACTTCTTGAGGTTGTACTTCTGCTGCATAGCAGCGCGCTCCTCCTCGCTGAGTGAAGCCATGTAGCCCTTCCAACCTGGGCAGAAGTTGATGTGCCAACGCCAGAAACGACCTACGAGAGAGTTAGGAGACTTGTCATACTTTGCACGCATCTTACAGTTTGCGCATGGTTTTTCGTTTGCCATAATGCCAAATTGATTTTAGAGTTAGAAAATTATTTTTTACCGATGTTGTTCCACCAGCCCTTTATTCTCTTCACGCCCTCCACACCGAGTATTGTCAGTCCTCCGTACTGGAAGGTCTTAGCCAGTCCAAAGAATATGAACCAAAGCACCCCCTTAGCCCCCGCACTTATTGGCAGAGCCATCTGTGCGAACGAGATCACATAACACGGTATGCACATTGCAAGTATTATCACCCCCTGTACGAAAAGAGAATCTCCTTAGGAATGCCTGTATTCTTTCTTTCATTACCTATTCTTGTTTTTATCGTTTACGATACAATTATAGCCATCTATTAAACTACACCGATTTCCTCACTTCCTTATTCGCCTGCAAAGGTACGAATAAATTTTGAAATATCGCAAACGATATAAAAATTTTTTTCAAGAAATTGCATTATTAGCGTTATTCTTCCAAATGTTAATTTTCAAATTTGTCCAAAAGACATAAACATTTATCTCACACTCTATGTAATGTTATAAAAGTCTTCCGCAAGTTTGACCTCATTCTTCCGCAAGAATGACCTCAAACTTGCGGAACTTTTCACTCATTTTTGCGGAAGACTTTTGAGGC
>CALBJW010000220.1 GCA_937893145.1 uncultured Prevotellaceae bacterium
AAAAAAAGCAGTATAGAATTAAATATAAACTGTAAACCTAATTCAGGAAAAGACAATATAATATAGCATTAAGGCGAAATTGTGAATTTTTTGGTGAGTTTTTTAGAAAAAAACTCACATTGTAAGTCATTGAAACTAAACGCCTTAAAGACTGTATGTGATAAAAGTGAGTTTTTTCATTATATAACCTTCTTATGCGTACGCGCATAAGGAAGTATATAAGAGAAAAAGCTAATTTTTTCACATTTGAAACACAATTATCTAATTATCAAATTGTTATAATGTGAGTTTTTTAGAAAAAAACTCACTCAAAAACTCACATCGCTGTATTTTGGTGTCCTGAATAAGTTGACACTACCATCCTATTGTGTAGGCAAAAACATACGGAAGAATGAGGTCATTCTTCTGCAAGAGTGATGTCATTCTTCCGTATGTTTGAGGCTGTTTTTGCGGAAGAGTATCGTTCTTCACTCTTCCATTTTTCCCTCTCGATACTCGCTTGGGGTGATGCCGTACTGCTTGCGGAAGCACTTGGCGAAGTAGCTTGGGGAGGTGAAACCTACATCGTAGGTGATGTCGGCAATGGAGAGGTCGGTGTCGTGGAGCAGTTCCTTTGAACGCTCAAGACGAACGAGACGAAGGAGTTCGTTTGGACCTATGCCTATGAGGGATTTTGTTTTGCGGTAGATTTGTGTGTGTGAGAGGGCAAACTCGGTGCAGAGGTCCTCTACGCGCAGTTCACTCTCTGAGAGATGGGCACGGAAGTATTTGTTGAGTTTGTCGATGAACTGTGAGTCCATCTTGGAGAGTCCGTTGTTGGTGTTGGCATCATCGCCCTGGTTGGCTATGGTGTCTGCCAACTGTTGCTGGCGCTTCTGGTTGGCTATGATGAGGTTGGAGAGGCGAGAGCAGAGTACCTGTGTGTTGAAAGGCTTCTGCATGTAGGCTTCCACTCCGCTGTCGTAGCTGCGAATCTGTGTCTCGTCGGCTATGTCGGCTGTGAGCATGAGGATAGGGATGTGGGATGTGCTGAGGTCGGACTTGAGTATGCTGGCTGCCTCCACACCGTCCATGCCTGGCATCATGTAGTCGAGGATGATGATGTCTGGCACCTGTTCGCGAGCTATGGCTATACCTTTCTCTGCATCGGGTGCTTCAAGGATGCTGTAGTCGTGCTGCAACTGAAGACGGACATAGGAACGCACATCGTCGGAGTCGTCGATGATGAGGATGGAAGGAAGATTCTCCTCTGCGTTCTGTTCGGTCTGGATGTCAGTCTTGGCTGCAAGCAATGCTCCCTCCTGCAGATTGTCGATGACCTGGCTGCGCTGTATATTGTCCCTCACCTCGCCCTTCTGTCGAAGTGGGAGGCAGACGGTGAAGGTCGTTCCCTTGCCTGGTGCGCTCTCCACATTTATCTTTCCGTGGTGCATATCGACGAATGCCTTGACAAGTGCAAGACCGATACCCGTACCAGAATAGTGTACATTAGCCTGGTAGAAGTCCTCGAACACATGACTCAGCTCCTTCTCGGACATACCCTTGCCTGAGTCGGTGAATGCTATGCTGATGTTGTCGGTACCCTCTGGAGTGACATCAACGGAGATGTGTCCTCCATCAGGAGTGTATTTGAATGCGTTGGAAAGGATGTTGTAGGTGAGTCGTTCTATCTTCTCGCCATCGGCAATCATGGTGATGGAGGCAGGACAGGTGACTCCATAGCTGATGTTGCGCTTCTCGGCGAGTGGGGAGAAGATGCGTGTCCACTCGTTCATCTTCTCGCGCAGATTGAACTCAGATAGTTCCATGTGCATCTTGCCCTCCTCAAACTTGCGGAAGTCCATGACCTGATTGATGAGTCGGAGCAGTACGGTGACATTCTTGTTGGCTATGTCGAGCAGTCCCTCGCTGTAGGAATCGAGGGTGAGTGAGGAGCGCAGTTGGCGGAGTGGATCGGCAATGAGAGTGAGCGGAGTGCGGAAGTCGTGGCTCACATTAGTGAAGAAGCCGATGCGAGCATTAGCCATCTTCTCGATGCGAAGGCGCAGTCGCTTGTTGGTGCTGTAGGCTCGGAACACGATGATGAGCAGCACGACGAGCAGAGCGATGAAGATGAGACTGGTGGTGAGCAGGAGTTGCTGCATGTTGTAGCGCATGAGGAAGTCGTCCAGACGGTTGCTGAGCTTGTGGATGTTGTCGGCAAGTTCGGCGGCACGCTGGTTCTCAGCCTGAATGGTCTGAGCGTTGTTGATATCCACTATTCGTGGCTGTACATTCATGGCACGCTCAATCTGCTTGCCATGCAGAGCATTGATAGCCGCCCTCATGGCTTGGTTGCCACAGGTAGGGTAGCTCACGCTGGCTGTCAGTTCGTTGTTGATAATCATCTGAGCCCCCTCAACGGCGAGTCCATCCACACCGATGAGCATGGTGCCGTGTTCCTTGATGGCATGTCGGATGCCCTGAGTGAGATTGTCGTTATGGCAGAAGATGACATCAGGTATGTTGCCTGCCTTCTTGAGAGAGTCGAAGAGGGCGAATGCCGATTCCTGGTCCCATCCGCAGTTGAAGCTCTCGAACTGTACTCCAGCCTTCTGCAGAGTGGAGGCGAAACCCTCGTGGCGTTCCTGTACGGGAGTGATACCTATGTCGCCCTTGAACTCGGCTATGCGTACGCCCGTACCTTTCATAGATAGGATGTACTGGGCAGCCATCTGTCCCACCTCGCGGTTGTTGGCACCTATGAAGGCTGTGTATTTGTTGCTCTCTATCTTGCGGTCAACGAGTATGACGGGTATGCCGCTGTCGTATGCCTTCTCGATGACAGGCACGAGGTCCTTCGAGTTGTTCGGACTCACGATGAGGGCATCCACACCCTCAGCCATGAGGCGTTCGATGTCGGCTATCTGCTGCTGGCTGTCATCGTTGCTTATAAGGAGAGTGTATGACACATCAGAATTGAGTATCGCCTCGCGAAACATCTCTTCGTTCATCTGCCAACGCCAGAAACCATCGGCACATTGTGATATTCCGATAGTGTATTTCTGGTCCTTTGTGTGGCATGCAGTGAGCAAAATGCATGCAAGAAGTATGGTAAATATGTTTCTCATTGTTTTCATTCTTAACGGAGCAAAGTTATGAATAAATGCCGAAAAAAGAGCAATAGACTCCGAAAAGTTGTGAAAAATTGTTCTGAATGATATAAATTTTGTTGCAAATGATGCGAAAAATGTTGCAATAATACAAATTATACCTCTGTAGAAGATTTTCTTTCATAAGAAAGTGTTGGTAAAAGATACCTTTGCACTGCTGATTCAAAAGCACCCTTTTGGAGAAAGTGAAAAACCAAAGCAAATCAATAAATTTTATTAACTAACTAAACAAACCAATCAACTTATGAAAAGCAAAATTCTTTCGGGGCTCGCCCTCTTTTTGCTAAGTACTGTGACTGCGTTTGCCCAGATGAAGGTCAGCGGTAACATCATCGATGAGTTCGGTGAACCGCTCATGGCAGCAACAGTGCTCGAGACTGGTACCACAAATGGTACTACGACTGATTTTGATGGTAACTTCTCGTTGACTATGCAGTCATCGCAGCACACCCTTACCATCTCGTATGTGGGTTACAAGACTCAGGTGCTCAAACCTCAAGCCGTCATGAAGGTCCAGATGACAGTGGACAACGTGCTCGACGAAATGGTGGTTGTGGGTTATACTGTAGAGAAGAAGGCAGACCTGACAGGTGCGGTAGCAGTTGTTGACACAAAGGCTCTTCAGACAGCAAGCGACCCAGACCCTATCCGTGCACTTCAGGGTAAGGTGCCAGGTATGACTATCACAACAAACGGTTCACCTTCTGGTACAGGTACAATCCGTATTCGTGGTATCGGTTCGTTCAACGCAAGCAACGCTCCACTCATCGTAATCGATGGTATGCCAACACAGCAGTCGCTCAACTCGCTCAACACAGCCGACATCGAGAGCATGCAGGTGTTGAAGGATGCCGCATCAGCAAGTATCTACGGTTCGCGTGCCGCAAACGGTGTTATCATCATCACTACAAAGAAGGGTAACAAGGGCGACGGCAAGATTAAGATTGACTTCAACGCTAACTGGACAGCTCAGATGTACAACAAGCAGACCATGATGAGCCTCTGCAACACATCTGAATATGCAACAGCAATGGCTCAGGCTGCTCTCAACGACGGTCTCGACCCAGTGGCTTATGCAAGCAACTACGGACTTAACCTCAACGCTCAGCAGGGCACACCTATCAAGGCATGGAATCCTGCTACTGGTTCGTACGTGAACTACACAGTTGACGGTCTCTATGGTGGTTACATCAACAACAAGCGCACTATGATGTACAGCAACACTGACTGGTTGAAGGAAATCTCTCGCACAGGTTTCATCCAGAACTACGACCTCTCTGTAAGCCGTGGCGGCGAGAAGGGTAGCACAGTGTTCACTCTCGGCTACAAGCGCAACGACGGTATCTTGAAGAACACAGACTTCGAGAACCTCTCAGCTCGTTTGAACTCAGTATATAATATTAATAAGATTATCAGCGTGGGTGAGAACCTCACTATCACTCACACAAGTCAGGTAGATTGCGCTCCAATGGAGAACGCACTCAAGATGGCTCCAACAGTGCCTGTATATGAGACAGACGGCGTGACATTCGCTGGTCCTGTAGGTGGTATGAGCGACCGTCACAACCCAATGCGTGAGCTCGAATGGAACAAGGACAACTCACTCGGCATCTGGCGTATCTTCGGTAATGCATACGTTGACATCAAGCCTATCAAGGGACTTGTCATTCGCAGCAGCTTCGGTATCGACTACGATGGCGCATTCATCCACTCGGTAAACAAGACTTTCCACTCGGACATCGTAAACAACGACAAGGCAAGCACTACGCTTTCTCACTCTAACGAGATGCGCTGGAACTGGACTAACACCGCTACTTACGGTTTCGACTTCTGTGAGAACCACCACATCAACGCTCTCCTCGGTTTTGAAACATACAAGGACACTCGCATCGACTTCTCTGCATACTCAGAAGGTTTCGATGAGGAGACACTCAACTACATGTGGCCAGATGCTGCTACAGGCAACATGCGCAACACAGGTTACAAGTCGGGTTATGCACTCGTTTCCCTCTTCGGTAAGATTGACTACACCGGGGACGAACGTACCCTCGCAAGCTTCACAATCCGTCGAGACGGTTCGAGCCGATTCGGTAAGAACAACAAGTACGCTACATTCCCTGCTGCCACACTCGGTTATCGTCTCAGCAAGGACATCAAGGGTGCTGAGTCATGGCTCGACGACTTGAAGGTTCGACTCTCTTGGGGTGCTACAGGTAACCAGGATATCTCGAACTCAGCTCGTTACAACATCTTCTTCGCAGACTATGGTAACGACCGTGTTACATCGACTGCATACGACCTCTACCTCCAGGGCTCAGGTATCTTCCCAAGCGGTTACCGCGTAAATCAGGCTGCAAGCCAGAACCTTAAATGGGAAACTACTTACCAGTGGAACGCAGGTATCGACTTCACTATGCTCAACCAGCGACTCTTCGGTAGCATCGATGCCTACAAGAAGGACATCAAGGACATGCTCATCAACCCTGCTTACCTCGCTGCTCTTGGTGAAGGTGGTGCAAGCTGGGCTAATGGTCCTTCAAGCCGCAACCTCGGTATGGAATTCCTCGTGGGATGGAGAGATAACCTCGCTTGTGGTTTCGGTTACAAGATTAACGCTAACCTCGACTTCTTCCGCAACAAGGTCACTTCGCTCCCTGCTACTGCTACAGGTTCTTACGCTCACACTACTCGCCAGAACATCATCGAGGCAGGCAAGCCATTCGGCGCTCGCACAGGTTATGTTTGCGACGGTCTCTTCCAGACTAAGGAGGAAGTGCTTGCAAGTGGTCAGGAGAATGCTCGTGTAGGTGGTCTCAAGTACCGCGACCTCAATGGTGATGGTAAGATTGGTGAGGAAGACCAGACTTGGATTTTCAACCCAGTGCCAAACTTCTCATACGGTCTCAACTTCGAGTTCACATACAAGAACTTCGACCTCACAATGTTCTGGCAGGGTGTTGCAGGTGTTGATGTATGGAACGACCAGAAGTACCAAACAGACTTCTGGAGCCTCACAGATGCTGGCTCGAACAAGGGTAATCGCCTTCTCGATGCTTGGACAACAAACAACCCAACATCGACTATTCCAGCCCTCACAACAGACAACACATCGAACGAAGGACGCTCAAGCTCATACTTCGTGGAGAACGGTTCGTACCTCAAGCTCCGCACTCTCCAGCTTGGCTACAACCTTCCTAAGAACATCTTCGGCAAGCTTAATGTAGAGCGCGCTCGCATCTATGCTTCAGGTCAGAACCTCCTCACTATCAAGGGTGGTAGCCTCACTTGCTCAGACCCAGAGAACCCAACATGGGCTTACCCAACTACTACTTCATTCACACTTGGTATTCAACTCGGCTTCTAAATTATGAAAAAGATATTTAACTATATATGTGCTGCCGTACTTGGTCTCTCGGCAGTTTCTTGTTCGGACTTCATTGAAGTGCCACCAACAGGAGTTATCAGCGATGAAATCGCTATGAGCAATCCTGAAAAGATGACCACAGCAGCATACGCTATGCTCGGCGACTGCTGGTACAGCTATCCATTCAACCTCTGGCCTTACGGTGATGTTGCCAGTGATGATGCTCTCAAGGGTGGTTCGGGTACTACAGATACAGGTTATCACCCAATGGAAATCTGGTCTGCACTCAACTCTACTCACGGTGAGCTCGACGAACTCTGGTACCGCCTCTACTGCGCTATCTCACGTTGTAACCGTGCCATCACTTCTATCGATGAATACGGAAACAAGGAACTCGGTGAGGAACTTGCAAAGCAGCGTCGTGCAGAGGCTCGCTTCCTCCGCGGACACTTCTACTTCAAGCTCGTGCAGATGTTCAACAAGATTCCTTGGGTAGATGAGAAGGCTACTGCTGCCGTTACTCAGGAAACTATCCGCAACGATGAATATACTTACGAAGAACTCATGCAGAAGGTCATCGAAGACTTCGAGGCTGCATACGAAGTTCTCCCTGAGGTTCAGAAGGATGGTGGTCGTGCCAACAAGTACGCTGCTGCTGCATACCTCGCAAAGTGTAACCTCACTCTTGCCTACGGTAACGGTTATGAGGCTACAAACGGTTATGCTCATGTAGATACTGCATACATGTCGAAGGTCATCAAATATACAGAGATGTTCACAAATGGATCTCCTTACGGCTACGAGGCAGACTATGGTGACATCTTCATGCAGAACAACAAGAACGGTAAGGAAAGTGTGTTCGCAGTTCAGACTTCAGACTACAAGGACGACAACACTAAGTTCGGTCGTGCTAACTGGAGCAACATGCTCAACGGCTGTTGGGGCATCTGGTCTTGCGGTTGGGACTTCCACAAGCCAACTCAGAACCTCGTGAATGCTTTCAAGACTAAGAACGGTCTTCCAATGTTCGATGACTACGAGAAGGATCACAATGTATATCCAATCCAGGGCGGTTCGACAGCTCAGAAGTACGACCCACGCCTCTTCCACACTGTAGGTATGCCTTCATGGCCTTACAAGTATGAGGCTCAATATACTCTCACTACAGACAACTCTCGTACTCCTAACACTTACGGCTACTACACAAGCATGAAGGAGGTTCCACAGCGTTCACTCGGCGAGACATTCGACCAGCCATGGCAGGCATTCGCCATGAACGACTATGTGTTCCGCTATGCAGACGTGATGCTCATGCGTGCTGAGGCTCTTATCGAGAAGGACAAGCTTGGTGATGCTCTCCTTATCATCAACCAAATCCGTGAGCGTGCTAAGAACTCTGTCAACAAGCACATCGCTTACGCTAAGGACTTCTGTGAGATTTCTCAGTATCCTTCAAGCTACTTCTCAAGTAAGGACATTGCGCGTAAGTGCCTCCAGTGGGAGCGTCGTCTCGAACTCGCTATGGAGAACGGTCGTTACTTCGACCTTCGCCGTTGGGGTATCGCTTCACAGACTCTCAACAAGTTCTTTGAGACTGAGGTGAAGGACAACTACGAAGGACAGACTTATGCTCAGTACCTCGTAGATGGCCACTACACACCAGGCAAGAACGAATACTACCCAGTACCTTACAACCAGTTGTACTATGTGCCAGGTCTTTATGTTCAGAACCCAGGCTATTAATCAACTTTCAAACAACATTCAAACAATGAAAAAACTTATCATATATAGCGCATTGGCTCTCATGACAGCATCTACTTTCGTTGCTTGTCAGGACAAGAGCTACGAAGAGTTTCCTGTTGTGATGAAGCCTATCAGTCAGAACGATGTGAAGGCTGAACTTCAGGGCGACGACTATGTCATCACATGGAACGAACTCCAGTCGGATGTGAAGATGCAGGTAACACGCTACGTCGGCAATACTGTCAGCGGTACAGAGGTGGTCGATGGTAACAAGTATGTTCACTCTATGGTTGAGACTAACGTACCTTATACATACGTTCTCAAGACTACAGACGGCAAGAATGTATCTACAGGTATTGTGCTTAACTACATGCGTGAGGGTGCTTCTCGCATCAATAATGTCAGCATGGCTCAGGCAGACACTAACACAGGTTACGATGCTGTCGTTTCATGGGACAAGAGTTCGGATGCTACAAGCATCAAGGTAACAGCTACTAATGGTTCGCGTACCATCACCGAGACTCTTGGTGGTGATGTTACAAGCTTCACTATCCCTGATGTTAAGGTAACAGAAGAGTGGCATGTCACTGTGGTTGCAGTGAACGAGAAGGGTTCTTCACTCTCTTCTTCAGCACAGCTCAAGATTGGTTCTACTAAGGTAGGTTACCTCTCTATCTACCCAACAGAGGCTGACCTCATCGCTAATGGTGATGATGATGAGGCTTGTGCATGGCTCTGGACTAAGGCTGAGTACAAGAATGCAGAATACATCTACTTCGGCAACATCAAGTCGGCTGAGGACCTCAAGGAGTTCCGTGTTCTCTTCTGGCTCCGTGATATCGAGACAGAAAAGTTCGACGATGTATTCACATATCCTGACTGCGTGAAGAATGCTACTCCATTCGTTAGCGAGTGGTACAAGAACGGTGGTTCGCTCCTCCTCTGGCAGCACGCTTGTCCATATATCGAACAGCTTGGTCGTCTTCCTATCGGCACATTCACAGCTGAGGGTACAGACCCAGCGGTAGGTACTGGTAAGGGTTGGAACGATGGTGGTGCTCACTGGGTATTGGCTGTAAGTGCATGGCCAGGCGAGCAGTTCAAGCTCAACTACTACGAGCACCCAATCTATCGTGGCTTCGACTCTGAAATCCAGAGTGCTGATGGCGACTCATGGAAGAATATCCGCTTCCTCGGTCCAGGTTGGCGTGAAGACCACAACTGTCTCTTCCACAACCTTCCTGGCAGACTCACAGGTAAGGGCAATCAGGATCGTGCTTGCTATGACATCTGTACTTCACAGTACGGTATCTACCCACTCGGTACATGGGACGGTCAGCGCTGGTGGATTGGTCAGCTCAATGTTTGGGAGGCTCAGCAGGGTAACACAGACTACAAGGGTACTATCATCTGTATCGGTAACGGTGGTTGTGAGTTCGCTCAGAACAACCCTGATGGTACTAAGCCAACTCCAACTGCTTATCCAACAAACAACATCTACCAGGATAACATCCTCCGTCTTGCTAAGAACTCTATCGAGTATCTCAAGACTCGCTAATCTCCTGTATGTGAAAAGTCAAAGAATGAATTTTGATTTATGAACGCTAACTTCAAACATATCTATACTGTCATTGCTGCTATCGCGGCAATGACAGTTATGTCTTGTTCTAAGGAGAATGAAGTTATCATGCCTGACCATAGCCATGATAATGAAGGACCAAACACGGAAGAACCACAGAAACCTACTGCAGATTCGTATAACGAGCAGTATCGTCCACAGGTACACTACACTCCAATCCGCAACTGGATGAACGACCCTAATGGTATGGTGTATGCTAATGGCACTTGGCACCTCTTCTATCAGTACAACCCACAGGGCAACGGATGGGGTAACATGTCATGGGGACATGCTACAAGTACCGACCTCATGCACTGGGAGGAGCAGGATGTGGCACTCGTTCGCGATAACCTCGGCGACATCTTCTCGGGTAGTGCTGTCATAGATAAGGACAACACTGCAGGTTTCGGTAAGGATGCTATGGTGGCACTCTACACAAGTGCGGGTGAACGCCAGCAGCAGTCTATGGCTTACAGCACCGATGGTGGTAAGTCGTTCACTCGTTTCAATGGTAACCCAATCATTGGCAATACAGACAAGGATGACTTCCGCGACCCTAAGGTGTTCTGGCACGAGGAGTCACACCAGTGGGTTATGTCACTCGCTCGTGGATGGACTAAGGCAATCGACTTCTACGGTTCAAAGGACCTCAAGTCGTGGTCTTACCTCAGCAGTTTCTCAATGCCTGAGGTTGCTAAGTGCAATGGTGGTCAGTGGGAATGTCCAGACCTCATCAAGATTGATGGTAAGTGGGTGCTTATCGTAAGCACTAACCCAGGTGGTCCTGTTTCGGGTAGCGGCACAATGTACTTCATCGGTAACTTCGATGGCACCACATTCACTGCTGATGCTCACGACTACCCACTCTGGCTCGACTTCGGTCTTGACAACTATGCTGGTGTTACTTATAGCAATGCTCCAAATGGTCGTTGGGTATTCATTGGTTGGATGAACAACTGGAACTACTCTGGCGATGTGCCTTGCAATCCTTGGCGTTCAGCAATGACTCTTCCTCGTGAACTCACACTCACTCAGATTGATGGCAAGAACTATGTCGGTTCTTCGGTAGTAAAGGAAATCGATGGCATCGCAGGTTCTTGGTCTGACATCAATGGCACTCTTCCTGAGGCTGCTGCTTATCATGTTCAGGTTTCTCTCGACATGACAAGCGCTCACACTCTCAGTCTCTCGAATGCTAAGGGTGAACACTACGACATCGAGGTTCGTGCTGGTAATCACTCTCTCGTGGTTCGTCGTAATGCAAATTCGGGAACTACTACATTCCATAATCTCTTTGCACTCCCAGCTATCACAGCACCTATCTACGGCTCTGCTTCTGCAGTCACTCTCGACATCTTCATCGACCAGTCTTCTGTAGAGGTCATCACTGCCGACGGTACTACAAGCATCACAAACCTCGTGTTCCCATCTTCTATCTATAATAAGGTGGAAATCGATGGTAAGTCTGCTGGTAAGGTTCGTGCTCTCAAGCGTGTCTGGAAATAGTGCATTAAAACAAATCTTTTAATCTTCATTTATGAAAAAAACAATCTTATCCCTCATACTTGCAGCATGTTGCTTCTCGGCATCTGCACAGAATGTGAAGGTAGAGCAGCTTGCTAACGACAACTGCATCATTCGTATTGCAGCCAACGAACAGAGCAAGTATCTCCTTCTTCCTATCGAAGAGAAAGCACCAGAGTCGCGCATTCAGGTTATTGCAGATAATGACCTCCAGCGTAATCTCTATGTTCGTCTCGCTCTCAACAAGGTGGACTACTACATGCCATTCCTTCTTGATGAGTTCCGTGGCAAGAATCTCGTGCTTTTCACACATATCAATGTTGACCGTTCTAATCGTGGCGGAGTAGGTAGCGAGGTATGTTTTAAGGAATTCAAATTCTCCAACACCTTCGACACTACCAACCATGAGAAGTATCGCCCTTCGTACCACCACACTCCTGTTTATGGTTGGATGAACGACCCTAATGGTATGGTGTATGTTAATGGTACATGGCACCTCTTCTATCAGTACAACCCTTACGGTTCGATGTGGGGCAACATGAACTGGGCTCATTCTACAAGTACAGACCTCATCCACTGGAAGGACCAGGGCATTGCTATCGCTCCAGATGGTCATGGTTCTATCTTCTCAGGTTCGTGTGTAGTCGATCACAACAACACTGCAGGTTTTGGTAAGGATGCTATCATCGCCCTCTATACAAGTGCAGGTGATGTTCAGGCACAGTCTCTTGCTTACAGCACAGATGGCGGTAAGACATTCACTCGTTATAATGGTAACCCAATCCTTACAGCCGATATTCCTGATTTCCGTGACCCTAACATGTTCTGGAACGAAGACATCAATGCTTGGAACCTCATCATGTCTGCTGGTCAGGAGATGCGTATCTACTCTTCTCCAAACCTCAAGGACTGGAAGGAAGAGAGCCGTTTCGGACTCACACTCGGTTGTCATGGTGGTGTGTGGGAATGTCCAGACCTCATGAAAGTTCCTGAAATGGTGAATGGTAAGGCAACAGGTAAATCAAAGTGGGTGCTTTACTGCAACATCAACCCTGGTTTCGTGTTTGGCGGTTCGGGTACACAGTATTTCGTGGGCGACTTCGATGGTCATAAGTTCACTGTTGACAGTGAGGCTCGCTATGCAGGAGGTAACGCTCTCTGGCAGGACTACGGTAAGGACCACTATGCAACAGTTTCGTTCTCGAATGCTCCTGATGGTCGTCATCCTATGATTGCATGGATGTCAAACTGGGAGTATGCAAATGATGTTCCAACAATGCAGTTCCGTTCTGCTAACTCCATCGTTCGCGACCCATTCCTCTACAAGGTAGGCAAGCAGTACTTCCTCGGTTCGCGCCCAGCACCAGAGTATGACAAGGCAGGACTCGACAAGCAGATTAAGGTTAAGGGTTCTTGCACCGTTACTCTCTCGAACGCTGAGGGTGAAGAGGCTGTCATCACTTACGACCAGAAGGCTATGACTCTCTCCTTCGACCGCAGCAAGAGTGGCGAGACTGCCTTCAACCAGAACTTCGCTGTGAAGACTACAGCTCCTGTTCAGCGCAAGCTCACTTCACTCCGTATCTTCATCGACAACTCTTCTGTAGAGGTGTTCGGTAACAACGGTGAGGTGGTGCTCACTAATCTCGTATTCCCAAAATCTCCACTTACTAACGTAACTGTGAAATAATTATGAAAAACAATAGTAAAGTCGCCATATTGAGCGTTATGCTCTGCTTCTTTGCGATGGGTTTCGTTGACCTTGTCGGCATTGCGAGCAACTACGTTAAGGAAGACCTCAACCTTACCGACTCAGTAGCCAACATCTTCCCATCCCTCGTGTTCTTCTGGTTCCTCCTCTTCAGTGTGCCAACAGGTATGCTCATGAACAAGATTGGTCGTAAGAACACAGTTCTCGTGTCACTCGCAGTAACTGTAGTGTCACTCCTTCTTCCTCTCTTTGGTGAGACATTCCCAATCATGCTCATAGCCTTCTCTCTGCTCGGTATCGGCAATGCTATCATGCAGACATCGCTCAACCCACTCGTTACAACAGTCATGGGAGGTGGTAACCTTGCTTCGACACTCACCTTCGGACAGTTCATCAAGGCTATCGCATCCTTCCTTGCACCATACCTCGCAATGTGGGGAGCAACAGCCCTCATCCCAAGTTTCGGACTCAACTGGCGTGTGCTCTTTGCTATCTACTTCGTAGTGGGAGCCATCGCTACAAGCATCCTCTGGGCTACTCCAATCGAGGAAGAACCTATCGAGGGCAAGGCATCAGGTTTTGTGGATTGCATCAAGTTGCTCGGTACTCCTATCGTGTTCCTCTCGTTCCTTGGCATCATGTGTCATGTGGGTATCGATGTAGGTACCAACACAACTGCTCCAAAGCTCCTCATGGAACGACTTGGCATGACTCTCAACGAGGCAGCATTCGCCACATCGCTCTACTTCATCTTCCGTACCATCGGATGCTTCACAGGCTCGTTCTTCCTCCGTGTGCTGAAGACACGCACCTTCTTCATCATCTCAGTTATCATGATGGCACTCTCGATGGCTGGCATGTGGACAGGCACAGATAAGCTCGTGCTCTACGCTGCTATCGCACTCGTAGGCTACGGCAACTCAAATGTGTTCTCTATCTGTTTTGCAAATGCTCTCCAGTCCGTACCAGATAAGCAGAACGAAGTGTCTGGTCTCATGATTATGGGCCTCTTTGGTGGTACAGTGTTCCCTCTCCTCATGGGTGTCATGAGCGATGCAATGGGACAGGCTGGTGCTGTGCTTGTCATGGCTGTAGGTGTTGCTTATCTCTTTACTTACATCCGCAAGTTGTAGGAACATAAGTCCTATATCACTCATCAAACCGAGCAAGTTACAAACTTGCAAAAGTTGAATAAGATACAACATAAAGAAGAACCCCGAAAGTGTGTAAGGCTTTCGGGGTTCTTCTTTCTTTCTATATTCTTTATACTCTATACAAAAATCCGTTCTTCAAGTCTGAGAGTGCCGTTTCCTTTATCTTTACATGCATCTTCTTGCCAGTAGCATTGAAAGGAATCTGCTGAGTGAAGCGGTAGTAGCGTGGTCGCTTGAAGTTGGCTATGTGGGCACTGTTCTTGCAGTATTCGTCGAGTTCCTCTGGAGTGAGGGTGCTGTCGTTCACTACGATGTAGGCTGTTACGACCTGACCACGAATCTTGTCAGGAACGGATGTCACGATGCAGTCCTTCACCTTAGGGTGAGTGTTGAGGATGGCTTCAATCTCAGTAGGGTAGATGTTCTCGCCCGAAGAGATTATCATGTCGTCCTTTCTGCCGATGATGGTCACGAACTGGTTCTCGTCCCATGTGGCGAGGTCGTTGGTGTAGATGAAGTCCTTGTAGTATTTCTGTTCGGTCTCCGCATCGTTAGCAAAGTACTTGTATGGCGACTTGGCTGGTGAACAGATGATGACTTCGCCCACCTCCGAACCGTCGGTAGCAACGAGGTCGTCTGGATCTGCCTTGTGGTCGTCGTATATCTTCACCACACGAACATCATCATCCACGCACGATGCTCCTGCTGTACCAGCATTGTCTGGAAGGTCGAACGGACGAAGGAAGGTGTTCCAGAAGGTCTCTGTTGTGCCATAACCGTTGAAGATATATGGAGTAAGCACCTTCTGATAACGAATACATGCGCCTCGTTCCAGTGGACTACCCATCGTTACGATGCCCTTGAGCGATGAGAGGTCGTGAGCGCTGCGTTCCTGCTGGTCTGCAAGTTCTTCGAGAACGGTTGGCACACCCACAAGGAAGGTTATCTTGTAGCGTGTGGTGTAGCGAAGAGCCCTTTCTGCCTCAAACTTACCCATGATGATGATAGCCGAACCTGCGTAGAACGCTGGGCATGGACCTGCACAGTGGAGACCGCCACGATGGAACCAAGGAGTGGTGTTCATGGTGACATCCTTGTACGACATTGGGAAATGTATCATCACATCGTGGGCTGAAAGCACCTCATTGATGCTTGTAAGAGCCACAGCCTTAGGCTTGCCTGTTGTGCCAGAGGTGTAGAGACGAGTTGTCTCGTCGTAGATGTTGTAGTCGCATGTGTATGGAGGTTCCTCTGTGCTTGACTCCTTGACATAGTCGTTGTATGAGATGGCACAATCGTCGGAATCGTTGTCTGTCACGATGACACGAAGAGGCTTATGCTTTGCGATGCTGATGGACTCAAGCACATTGTCCTTGTTTGCCTTGTTGCAGAGGATGACCTTTGGCTTTGAGTCGTCGATGTTGAAAGCCATCTCGCCCGGACTGAGTCGGAAGCTTACAGGACAGCACACAGCGTGCATCTTGTGGCATGCTATGTAGGCAAAAGCAAATTCAGGGCAGTTGAGCATCTGTAGCATCACCACATCGCCTTTGCCCAGTCCTTCCTTGTGGAGGGTGTTGCAGAGTCGGTTGGTGTCAGCGTTGAGCTGGGAATATGTCCACACCTTGTTTTCCTCAGGAAGAACCATCGCTGTGCGGTTGGCGTATCTCCTGACATTACGCATGAATCCTTCTATCCATGTGTATTTGCTTTCGAATATGGTCTTGAAATCTTTCATCTTTCTTACTTCAATTTGTACCTTTTCTTCTGCAAATGTAATGAAAAATATAGGACGATGGACTTGAAAACATCAGTTTTGTGACCTATAAATAATAAAAAGAGGTGTTGAACCCAAATTGTTTGCACACCATTTTTGTGGTGTGTGCAGTTATGGATTTCCCCTCAAGAATAGGGAATTTATTTTTCGCTTTGGGGATTTTCACATTTGAATCGTGCGAAAAACTCCATAACTTTGCATCGTCAAAAGAAAAAAACGAATTATTAATTTTCTAAAAACAAATAAGATTATGAAGAAGCTCAATACTCTTTTCAAGGTTGCAATGGTTGCAGTAATGGCAATGTTCAGTGTTAATGCAAACGCTCAGCACAGAGGTGGTCGTGAAATGCATTTCGGTAATGGTGGCGTACGCATGGAACATCACATGGATGGTGGTCGCTACGACGCTCCTCGTCATCATGGTGGATACGACACTCGTGCTTATGACCATCGTGGTCACTACGCTCCAACCCCTTCACACCATCACGTAGTGGCTCCATGTCCTCCTCCTCGTTTCGACCGCTATGGTTATCTCCCAGGTTGGGAAGGTCGTGTTCGCTACCTCAATGGTCGCTATGGTTATCTCCGCGGCAACGATTGGTACTGGTACGATACATACTATGCTCCAGACTACTACTACGCTCATCCTGTAGCACATTTCCACGCTCATCGCCTCAGCCCTGAAGGTCGTGCCATCGTAGGTGCTGTAGCTGGCACAGTTGCTGTAGCAGCTCTCATCGGAGCATTGACTCATTAAAAATGGGTTAAAAGGTTAGAGGGTTATAATGGTTAAAAGGTTAGAGATTAAAGTTGATAGCCAAATGGTAAATGGTAAATGGCTAAATGGTTAATACTAAATGGTGAAATGTTATAATATAGTGCAGTTGACAAAGGTGAGTTGATAAAATTAAAGAGTATAGGCATCCAAAAAAGATTGGATGCCTAACTTTTTTGTGTTGGTTTGTTTCGGGTATTCGTTTTTTCTCTCTATATTTGCACAAATTAAAGATTTGCGATATGAATGCCCCAACGCTTTTTCGCCATTACATCTGGCTTATAGATACTATTTACCGCCACAGAAGTATTACTCTCGAAGAACTGAACGAGAAGTGGCAACGCACCTCGATGAGTAATGGTGCGGATATGTCTCGCACATCCTTCAATCGTTACCGTGCGGCGATAGAAGATATGTTTGACATCACTATAGCATGTAATCGCAGCACCTACGGCTACTACATCGATGACCGTCGTAACCTGGCTGATGGAGGCATCAAGAAATGGATGCTTGAGACCATCACTGTTGGTAGTATGGTGAGCGAAAGCAAGAACATGAAGGACCGCATCCTGCTCGAGGATGTGCCTTCGGGACAACGACACCTCACGGCTATCACTGGGGCGATGCAGAACCAGAATGTCATATCGATAACCTATCAGAAGTTTAACGAAGAACCGAAGGTGAGAGAGGTGGAGCCCTACTGTCTGAAGTTGTACCACCAGCGATGGTATATGTTGGGCAGAAGAACGGACAAGGGGTATCTGAACATCTTCGCTCTCGACCGCATTATCTCGGTGGAGGATGTCGATAAGAAGTTCAAGGTGGATGCCGACTTCAATGCTCGTGAGTACTTTGAACCATACTTCGGTGTGATGGTGGGAATAGAGAAACCACAGAAGGTGGTTATTCGCACCACTCCCGAACAGGCTAACTATTACCGCACATTACCCTTCCACAGTTCACAGCGTGAGACCAGAACCACACCACAGTTCGTGGAGTTCACACTCCACATCAGTCCGTCCTACGACTTCCGCCAGGAACTCCTTGCGCAAGGTCCTAATATCACAGTCGTTGAACCAGAGTCGTTGCGACAGCAGATTATTGAATCACTGAGGAAGAATTTGGAAAACTATTTATAAGATGAAACACGCACTCACATTTATCGTAGCATTGCTCTTTGCTGTAGCAGCAAAGGCGATAGACCTCTCGAAGGCAACCATTGTATATGACAAGAACGACCACGCTCTCGTGGCAAAGATGGCTAATACCCTTGCAGAAGATGTGGAACGAGTGTCTGGCACACGACCTGTGGTTAGGAACAAGTGTGGAAAGGGGATGAACATCATTCTCGGAACATTGGGCAACTCAGCATTCACGAAAGGCAGACATGCCGACCTCAAGGGCAAGTGGGAGACCTATGCCATAGATGCTGATGCAAAGAATGTGCGCATCACGGGTTCTGACCCTCGTGGACTGGCATACGGAGTGCTGAGTGTGAGCGAGTCGATAGGTGTCAATCCGTGGTATTGGTTTGCTGATGTTCCTGTAAGGACCTCTGCCGATGGCAGGGCTGAGTATGCTGTGGGTGCTGATTACCACTTCGTGAGTGCTGAACCAACAATCAAGTATCGTGGAGTGTTCATCAACGATGAGGACTGGGGCATGAAGACTTGGGCTGAACGCAACTTCGAGAAGGAGTTGGGCGACATTGGTCCTAAGACATACGACAAGGTGTGTGAACTCATCCTTCGTCTCAAGGGCAACATGCTTGCACCAGCCATGCACACATGCACAGGTGCTTTCTACAGCCATCCTGAGAGCCAACGCAAGGCGGCAGAGTGGGGCATCATGATTACTACCAGCCACTGTGAACCATTGCTCTTCAACAATGCTGCACCATCGGAGTGGACTAAGGAGCGCGATGGAGAATGGAACTACATGACAAACAAGAAGACTATTCTCGAAAAACTCGATAAGCGCATCAGCGACACTCGTCAGTACGATAATATCTACACTATGGGAATGCGTGGCTTGCACGATGAGGCTATGAAGGGTTCTACCAACCCTAAGGACCGTGCTCGCACCCTCGAACAGGTATTTGCCGACCAGAGGAATATCCTCACAAAGTACAAGAAGAAGTCGGCAGACTGTATTCCTCAAATTTTTGTGCCATACAAGGAGACTCTCGACATCTACGACTCTGGACTCAAGGTGCCTGAAGACATCACCATCGTGTGGCCTGATGACAACTATGGTTACATGAAACGAGTGGGTAACGATGCCGAGAAGGCTCGTAAGGGAGGTAGTGGTGTGTATTACCACCTCAGTTATCTTGGCACACCACACGACTACCTGTGGGTTTCCACCACTGCACCTGTGCTGATGTATGAAGAACTGAAGAAGGCATACGATGCGGGAGCAGACCGCTACTGGTTGCTGAATGTGGGCGACATCAAACCTATGGAGATTGAGACACAGATGTTCTTCGACATGGCATGGAACTTCTCTGCGTTCGACATCAAGAAGGCAAACCGTTATCAGGCAGAGTGGCTTGGTAGTGTGTTTGGGAAGGACAAGATAGAGGATTTCCAGTATGTTCTCGACACCTACTACCGTCTTGCATGGCAACGCAAACCTGAGTATATGGGATATGAGATACAGTGGGACAGCAAGGTGAACGAACGACTCTACGACTCCGACTTCTCCTTCGCTGATGGTACAGCCCAGAAACGGCTCCTTGAGTATAAGGGCATAGCGGACCTCTGTAATGTCATCGAGGAAGGACTGCCTCAGGAGGCGAGAGCCGCTTTCTTCGAGATGTTAGGATTCAGTGTTAATGCTGCCAACCTCATGAACTGGAAGTTCCTCGCTGCTCAGTGGAACCACGAAACGGGTGATGTGAGCAAACGAGAGATGTCCGAACAAGCGTACCGAGACATTGAGGCTCTGCTACAGAAATACAACGGCTTGTTGGGTGGCAAGTGGAATCAGATGATGTCCGAAGTCCCACCAGGTTTCGTGTCGCAGTACCAGAACAAACCTGAGTATGTCACAGAACCAACCACAGCATACCGACTTCCTAAGTCGCAGCACTACGAGGTGATGGACAATGTTGTTGACCTCCGCAGCATTGAGGCCACAGCTCCATTCCAGAAGGTTGAAGGCATAGGATGCGACTGGATTGCTCTGCAGATGGGCGAACCTTTCGCTGCTGTGCAAGATGCAAGTTCGTTGCAATCCTCCCACCTCGACATACCAATCAATCTCACCTCCCAGTCCGATAGCGTAAAGGTCCAGATTAGTGTCGTTCCATTCTGGCCAGTTAGTCAGGACCGCAGCAATCGTCTCGGAGTGAGCCTTGATGGTTGTACTCCAGTCGTTCTTGAAAACAAGATAGTAGAGTGGTCCTATCCATGGAAACTGCAAGTCATGGAGAACCGTAAGGACTATATCCTCAAGTTCCCAATAGACAAAACAAAACAGAACCACCAATTACGCTTGATAATCGGTGACCCTGGACAGATGGTGCAGAAGATAAGTTATAAGTGATGCAAACTCTTCCGCAAAAATGAGTTCAAACATACGGAAGAATGAGGTCAAACTACCGCAAGTTTGGCCTCATTCTTCCGTATGTATTTTGTTAAAGTTCCTAATGTCTATTTTTCTCCGAAAAACTTCTTTCCGTTCTTAATCATAATGCCCTTACCACTGTTGATGCGTATTCCGCTGAGATTGTAGGTAGGGGTATTGTTTTCGCGTGTGATAGTAGCGATGGATGTAGCTTCGTGACCAAGTGTGCGGAATGGGTTTACAGTGATGATGTTCGACTTCTCAGACTCACCTGTAGTATAGACTACGGTGATGTAGATAGGAGTGTCGATACCTTCCCGGAGAACACCTTCCTCATCGTGTGTTGCTACCTCGAATGGGTCGATGCGGAGAATGTATGATGTGGCAGTAGGGTCAACAAGTGCTTGATAGCAGTCGTTGCCGTATGCAACACTGTTGTAGTAGATGTTGAACTTAACCACTTCCGAGTGTCCCTGAGGCATAGTCCACGAGAGTGGGATGTTGAAGAAGGTACGAGTGCCGAGTTCTTCGCTCTCTGTCTCTTCTACAGTCTCGAAGATGTCGCCTACGGTGAGGTCGGTGATTGGCAATTTACCAGGGTCGCTAACGGATGTGTCGCAGAAGGCTGCATTGCACTCAACACCATTGATGACTGCTTGAACGGCAAACATGCGGGAACCTGTACCGAGTGTGACTTGGAATGTTGTTGCTCCGACTACCTCCTTGCGCTCGTTGTCATAGCTCACGATATACTTCTCTGCTCCGGCAACAGGAGACCATGTGAGGGTGATGTCGCCATCCTTGCTGTCTATCTTGAGATTAGCAGGGACATAGTCGGCAGAGAGGTCTGCATACTGATATGTGATAGTGTTGGTTGTGGCCCAACCCTTTTCTGGAGCATCTGGGTCGAAACGCTCTGTGACTACCTTCTCCACATCGCCACTCTCGTTCTTGGTGAGGGTGTTGCGGAAGTTGTAGTAGAGTGTGCCTTTGTAGTAGTTGTCCCATGTCTTTGCAAAACCGTCCTCGTAGGTGTAGTTGGTGAACACATCGTCTTCCTCGTACTCGTCCTTGCCGTAAGGCTTACGCATCACGGTAGTCTTGGTGACATTACCATCAGCATCGTATTCGTAGGTCTCGTAGTTGCTCTTCTGGTATGCACCAGGATTAGCAACCCAGAGGTTTGTTTGGCGTTTTGTTCTCTGTCCTGCTGCGTTGTACTCAAACTCGTAGCGGGTAGTGCCTACAAGTTCCCAGATGAGTTGGTTCTGGGCGTTGTAGTAGTAATAGTGTGTGTCCTCTTTGCTGTCTGTCGCCTTTACAATCTTGTGGCTGCTCTGTGCATTTGCTGAGAGAGTGAGGGCGAAGAGTGTGAGGATAAGTGTTATAGTCTTTTTCATTTGTTTATGTTTGTTCTTATTACATATCCATAGGCATGGCTACCATACCGATGGCTTCGAGAGTCTTCTCGTCGGATGGACGAGTCATGTCTGGGTTCACGATGCGGCCCTCTGGGTCGAGGAAGATGAAACGAGGGATAGACTGTACACGGTACTTGCGGAGGAATTCGTTGTCTTCACCTCCCCAGAGCTGGATGCCTGTGAGTCCTTCTTCCTTCACCATCTTCTCCCACTTATCGTGGTCACGGTCGCAAGAGAGGCTAACGAAGGCGATGTTCATGCCGTGGAAAATCTCTTCTATCTTCTTGAGGTGAGGAATCTCACCCTTGCAAGGTACACACCATGTAGCCCATACATCGATGTAAACATACTTGCCACGAAGGTCGGCAAGAGTCCACTTCTTACCATTGATGTCCTCAAAACCGAGTTCAGGTGATGGACGGCCCTTCTTGAGTACGCTACCATTCTCCCAAGCCTCAGCAAAGACTGCCTTGATTTCAGAGTCTGTGATGTTCTGCTCGAAGATTTCCTTGATACGGTCTGCACCATCACAACCGTTTGCCTTGACAAGTGCTACGGCATTTGAACCGATGAGGTACTGGCGAAGTTCGTCGTTCTTTATATTGCTGACAACATACTCAAGAACCTTTGTAACGGCTGCAGCCTGACCTTCAGGGCTATCAACGATGTCCTCATCGCGGAGGGCGAGAGAAGTGACTGCGCTATACATGAAGTTGGTGTATTCTGGCATCTGGATGAGCCAAGGCTCTTCATCGTTTGCCAACTGCTGGAGTTTATCATATACAGGCTGGTCGCAAGCCTTCTGCTGTGCATAGTCAGCAAGGAAGTTGTAGATACGGTATGCTACGCGCTTCTTCTCCTTTGCCACGAATGACTTGTCAAGTTTCTTGCTGTCGATAATCTTGTAGCACTGACTTGCATAGTCGTCGAGCAAAGGAAGGATGTCTTCAGGAGCCTTGCCGAAGTCGCCCATCACAGGACCAGGGAGTGTACCTGAGAGGTATGGGTTGATTTGTGACTTCTTGCTTGTCACCTTGACATTAAGAGCAGCTGGAGTGAGGTCCCATTCCATGCTGAAGTCCTTACCTGGTTCGAGATAAACTGTAGAACGCTTGAAACGGTATGTGATGACACCGTAAGTAGGTTCCTTGATGTTGAGTACAGCCTTACCTTCAGCATTCTTTGTGGCAAGGGTAGTATCGCCTACAAGTTTGAGAGGAATGATTGTGTCTGTTTCACCATATTGAATTTCTACTTCCTGAAGACTTGTGTCGTGAGCAAGGAAGTTGATGTTGACTGGCTTCTGAGCTACAGCTGTGAGACTGAGTGCAGAAAGAATCAATACTAATGTTTTCTTCATAATAATGTTGTTTTATAGGTTTTGTTATTCGACTAATAATTCTTCGATAAGTTTAATCTTGGCATCGTTGTCTGCATTAACAGCGTTGTGGCGAACTATACCTTTCTTGTCGATAATGACAACATGAGGAATGGCGAGAACACCGAAGTCTGTGTTCATCACGTCCTCTTCTGTAACAGCGATGGTCCAGTTGACACCCATACCCTTCATGAAGGCAGGGAAACAACCGAGTTCCTTCTCTGGGTTGTTGCGACACTGGATGGTGCGGTGGGTTGGTGTGTCAACGAAGTAGCCCTGAAGGGATGTGACACCGAGAATGACAACATCCTTGCCCTCGAAGTGCTTCTGCATCTCGGCAATCTCTGGGAAGGACTGGATGCAAGGCACGCACTTAGTGCCCCAGAAGTCGATGAGAACAACCTTACCCTTGAGGTCGGAGAGACTCTTGATGCCTACTGTATGAACCGAATCGCCCTCCTGATGGAAAGCACGGATGATATGGAGTTCTGGAGCAGGACCACCTACGAGTGTGCCACAAGCAAAAGGTCCTTCAAGATACTTGATTTGTTCTTCGCAGGTCTTCTTCTTGCGTGGATTGTCGAGTGTGCTGAGAAGTGACTTGTACTGACTGATGCAAGCAAGACGGATTGCCTCGCAGTATGCCTTGTCTATCTCATCAACACGAGCGATAGAGTTGAAAGCCTTGACACATTCGAGGATAGAGAGTTCTGGCAATTTGCATTGTGTGAACTTCACGATAGTTTCAGGGAACTGTGGTGTGTGCCAGTTGACATCCTTCATTGTAGATAGCGCACCAAGCACTTCTGAGGAGTAGTCTGCATGGGCATCAAGCATATTCTGGAGGTTTGGCATATTGAGGAAGTGCATGAGTGCTGCAATCTCTTTCTCCGAGTGGATGAAACCATCGTTCTCAGGCATGTATTTCCAAGTGAGGAAAGCAAACTCCCCATCTTTGTCTGCCCTTTCTGCGAGGGTAGGCTCTATCCACTGGCGGATATACTTGTCAAGTATCATGCCACCCGACTCAAAGAGCATCTGTACCTGCGAAGATGTGATTTGCTTGAGGTCGTAGTCCTTGCTCCACTTGTTAGCAACGGTGTTGAAGGCTTCCTTCTTTGCCTCGTCTGTAGTAGCAGAAGCAATGGCTTGTCCTGCATCACGACAGAAATTGTTTATTGCCTCTTCGTTTATCTTCTTACCATAGGCGAGAATGCTAACGAAGGAAAGCAGAATGAAAAGAATCTTTCTCATCATAGTATTTGAATTTTTGTTTTACTTTAACTTAAATCTGTAAGTAGTAGTGATGCCATCACGAGTGACTTCGGAGTAGTTCACCTTATCCTCAAGGTTGCGATGCCATCCACCATTCCAGATGCTTTCGAGAGAGTTGAAGAGGTACTGACTGTAGAATATTTGAAGAGGAATCTCAGACACCTCACCAGGGATGACAGCAGGAAGTTCTGGCATGAAGTAAGGATTGAGGTTCTCTGTGCCATCAAATCCAAACTTCAGTCCACTCATATCCTTATCAAGACAATCGACTCGTGTTGTTATACCATTAACAGTGGCGTATGATGGTTCGTAAATCTTGCCATCGTAGGTGTAGCGAGTGATGCGACCTGCAATGTAAACCACATCGGTAACAAGTGGTCTGGTAATGTTGTTCTCATCAGTCAGAGTCACTTCTGTCAGTTCATCATCAGCGTTGTATGCAAACTTATATGTCTTGACAATGCGATAGAGAGGTGCTGTATAATCCTCGTTGAATCCGTCTTGGAGATAATCGACGATAGTCTCAACATGAGTACCCTTCTTGTACATCTTCCAGTAGTGGTATTCGCCTTCCTGCTCCATGAAGTATCGGTCCATGTATCCGTGCTTTTCAAGAGCGATGGTAATGAGGTCTGGATTGGTCTCGTTGTCCATGTTACCACCATTACCACGAGAAATCTTGATGCTTCGGTAAGCTTCTTCGTGGTCGTCGGTACGCTTTATGTTGAAACCAATCACCTCGTCGAGGGTAGCATAGCTAACACCTGTAGTGAGAGTGGCTGCTACACGGTCGCGACCTTCCTCATAGAGTTTGATAGTCACAGCATTGGCACCCTTCACCAGTCCATCGAGTTCGATAGGGATAACCACTCTCATCTTGTCGTACTGCGAAAGGTCAACGGTCTGGGCATCCTTTCCGTTGATGTTGACAACGAGGTGTGAGAGGGAGTGTGAACCACGAAGAATGGTGAGTTCGAGTGTCGCCTTAGGATTGTCAGTCACCACATCCTTAGCATACATCACAGCAGGCTGGACATATTCCATAGTAATGAACTGCTCCATGTGTGGATTGATGCTGAGAACATCAACTCCCATTTCTTGCAGTCCAGTAGCGATGAGGTGCATCTTGCTTGCCATGAGAGGCATGTCGAGCATAGCGTTGGCTGTCTCATTATCCATTGTAACCATATTGCAGATGAAGGACACGATGTCTTCTTCTGCGTTAGGGAAGTATGTGGCTTCTTCATCCTGAGGAATGAAGAAACCGTGATTGTAGAAGAAGTTCTCATCTTCACGAAGCAACTGTGCAACGGTCTTTCGACTGCTGTTCATGAGAGAAGAGTAGGTGGACATGCTC
The DNA here is from genome assembly GCA_937893145.1 of uncultured Prevotellaceae bacterium. GTDB lineage: Bacteria > Bacteroidota > Bacteroidia > Bacteroidales > Bacteroidaceae > Minthosoma. The sequence continues at coordinate 25,820 of CALBJW010000220.1, forward strand.
AAGGAAAGATAGTCTTCATCTACAGGATATTCACCACGAGCCTTGACAAGATAGTCGGCAAGAAGAGCGCGGTGCATCTCGTTGCATCGAGAGGTCATGAGTGCCTCGTCCTGCAGAGCTGTTGCGATGTCGTTCGCAGACATCTTAGCAAAGGTAACGCTGTTGATGTTTGCCACCGCAGTGTGATGACCACCAAGAGGGGTGGACAGTCCGAGTTCGTTAGGAGAAGTTATGTCACTCACGAGGAGAAGTTTGCGAGGGAAATACTTCTTGATGAAGCCTTCTTCATAGCAGGAGAAGATGTTGTCGTAAAGCATCTGCACTGCAACTTCTGCATCATCGTGGGTGATGGTGCTGAGTGTGGCATTGCTCCAACTTGATGCCTGTTCAAACTGATAGGCAAAGTCGAGGTTCTTGTCGAAGTTATACAGGATGTATGTGCCGTACTTGTCACGGAAGTCGGCAATCTTGCTTATGTCTGCATCAATGAGAGTTTCAAGTCGGTCTTTGTCTGCAAGGGAAGGTGTGTTGTCCTCCTTCTCTGCACAACTGCCGAGAACAATGATTGAAGCAAGGAAAGCAAATACATATAGTAACTTATATTTCATATCACTTGATTGGATTCTTTATGGTTATTGTTTTGTGCCCTTAACGGCTTCTCGCTTACCATAGGTCTCGATAGCGGAGTTGATGATGGTCTCGGCAAGTGGAAGTTCGAGAGTGTAGTTTGGTGATGATGAACGGAGAGTGAAGACCTCAGTCTCGTTTACCGTACCAACATATCCGGATGTGGAAGTGCTGTAAGAGAAGATGTGATTGATGTCCTTAGGATACCAACCTTGAGAGCGACGGAGGTCGAACCATCTATGATTTTCAAAGCAGAGTTCCAGGCGACGCTGGTCGAGAACGAATTTACGAACATCGACAGCATCCGAAGAACGAGGCAAGAGGTCGAGGTAGTTGCCATCTATTCGTTTTGACAAAAGAGTCTTCATGTCGGCTAAAGCAGCCTCTACATTACCCATTGCTGCGTTTGCCTCAGCTCTGGAGAGGTATGCCTCAGCAAGACGATAGGTGTAACCGCCAAGAGTGGTGAACTGTGGATGCCACTTTGCTGGGATATTCTTGCCTGCTGTTCCCTTGAAATAGATGAACTGGCGCATGTCGTTCTCGGAATACATATTCATCAGTTCGTCGGAAACACCGTATGCTGCTGTGGAGAGAGAACCTTCCACTCGATAAATCTTAGGAATCTCGCTCATCACACCTTCACTTGCATTGTCAACAAGTGTACCACCAATGATGCCCCAAGTGTGGAGCACCTCTGGATTGGCATTTCGCACCACAGGGTCGGAGATGTTTCTATTCAAGGCATAGAGTCCTTGAGGGCAGAGATTGATGAGTTCAGTAGCGGTATCAACCACCTTCTGCCATTCTCCTTTGTAGAGATACATGCGGGAAAGGAGGAGAAGAGCTGCCTTCTTGTTTGGATGCCAAAGAGACTTCTTGAGTTGTGACTCGTCGAAAAGACGGATGGCAGAGTGAAGGTCCGACTCTATCTGTGCATAAACCTCAGCTACGGAGTTGCGGGCATAGTTGTTTGTAATGCCCGTTCCTTCACGAAGTGGTACTCCTGGAGTTGTGGCTGCTGTGCTTGCGTTGTATGGCTCAGCATAGATGTTGACAAGTTCGAGGTATGCCCTTGCTCTAAGGAAGTATGCCTCTGCATCGAGTGTCTTTCTTCTTGCCTCCTGGATGTCGGCATCAACTATGTCGGCAGAATGTTCGATGATGTAGTTTGCCACAAGGATATTGTTGTACAGATTTTTCCACATGGCATTGTTTTCGCTTGCATAATCGCCATCACCAGTGCGCTCGATGTCGTACTGCCAAGTGTAGAGAGCCTTGTAACGGTTCTTGGCAGTTGTGATGACAGATGTGTTTTCTGTCACATCATCGGTCATGAATTCGGAAGTGTAGAACCATGTCACATTGTAGAATCCCTCCTGGTTGAGCATGGATTCAAACTGGTCCATAGTGCGAGGTATGACCTTGTCTTTATCTTCTTCCTTCAAGAAGTCGGAACAGCCTGTGAGGATGAAGAGTGCAAATATATATATAATTGTTTTTTTCATATCTTAGAATGAGAATTGTATTCCAAAGTTAAATGTAGGAAGTACTGGCATACCTATGCTTGCCACTTGGTCTGGGTCCTGTCCCTTGAGTTTCTTATCGAAGGTCCAGACACCAATGTTCTGAGCCTGGAAGTCGATGCGACAATCGGCTATGCCAATCTTCGAAAGCCAGTTTTGTGGAAGGTCGTAAGCCAATGTGAGTGAACGGAAACGAATGTGGTCGCAACTAACCACTCGCTCATCACTATTATCGTACATGTACCATCCTGCAAATGTTGTTGGACCTATGTCACGAAGGTAGTTGTAGTTTGCCATAGTGTACATATAGCGGTTGTCGGCTGTGATGCTCTCTGTTCCTGTTGGGAGGTTGAGCGATACATTGGTCAAGCCTGGGATAGTGGTGTGAGTCTCATCACCAGGGTTGCGCCAACGATCAACAAATGCTGCGTTCATGTTGTTCTCTGGTTGAGGCAAGGCTGGGTTGCCGTCCTGATAGAGAGCGAGCAGACGCTGCTTGTAGCCTAACTTATATGTGAACTGAGCACGAAGAGAGAGTTGCTTATATCGGAATTCGGTAGAGAAACTTCCGAAGCTCTTCGGAGTACGAGTACCAGAATACTTCAGCACGTATTGCAATGCTCCATCTCGAGACAAGCCTGCAGGCATATTCTCGAGGTTCTTGAAACGAGGCAAACCGTGCTCGTCGAGTCCGGCAAACTGATATGAATAGAAGCCATCAACACTCGCTCCATCTATGATGACAGAACCATTGATGTAGTCGCCATACATATTGTCGCCTACCACACCTTGCTTCACTACGTTCTTGTTGTAGGAATACATGAGTGAAGTGCGCCATGTGAAGTCTCTTGTCTTGATGTTAGTGGTGTTGAGGGAGATTTCCACACCTGTGTTGGATGCTATACCATTATTATAATATAGGTCTGTAGTACCGTTGATAAGGGAAACGGCACGGTTGGTGATGAGGTCGGATGAGCGACTGTAGTACACATCAAGTCCGAAGCCTACTCGGTTGGAGAACATCGAAGCTTCTACACCACAATTCCAAGTTGATGTCTTTTCCCACTTGAGGTTTGCATTTGGATAAGCACTAATCTGTGATGAGAGTTCACCTGTGATGCTGTTTGTCTTTGGTGTGCTGATGATGAGGTAAGGAGTGGCGGTTGGCACACTACCTCTGTAACCGTATGAAGCACGAACAGAAAGGAGGTTTATCCATTCTATATTGTTGAGAATGCCTAATTCATGAAGGTTCACACGACCAGAAGCGGACCATACAGGATTGAATTTTGCGTTCTCGTATTGTCCGAACTGGTTTGAACCATCATTGCGGACATTGAAGTTGAATGAGAAATAGTTCTGAAGCGAGTATGTGGCGGTGAGATAGAAGGAGAGTGTGTTCGCCTTCTTGTCTGTGATAGTAGGGAAGGAAGTAGCCTTCACATCTCCACTACCCATGAACCACTGGCGAAGATACCAGTAGTATTGCTTGGCATCATCAGCTGAACCAGCCCAGTAGTTCACGAATGTCTCGCCTTGGTCTGCCATGTAGCCCGGAATGAGACCGCTGGCTTGTCCTCTGTATCGTGTTGATGAGGCTTCGTGTCCAAGGTCGAAATTGAAGAAGTGTGTGTTCTTGATGTCGAAGTTGTAGTTCAACTGGTTTCGCCACATATAAGCCAACTGACCAGTGTTGCTGTTCGACCAAACTCCACCATCGAGCAGGCGAGACTGCTCGTTGGCATCGGTACGAGGAGGAGTGGCACCATAATCATATCCACGAAGACCTGCACAATAGAAGGTGCGTTCGCCTATTGTGTTCTCCATGTTGTTTTGAGTTGATGTCAAACCAACTGTAGTAGTATATCTCAGTCCTTTGAGAATCTCCCAATTCAAGTTGCCCGTGAGGTTGAAGGAGTTGTTCTTTATTCGCTGACCACTGTTGTCCAGTTCGTTGAGAATATTGTAGTTGCCATACACTTTCTTCTGGGTTGTCATGTCCTCTGTTATGACTTTCTGCACATAAGCATAGGAACCATCAGCATTGCGTGCTGGGAAGATACGGTTGGTATAGTATGCCTCGTCGAATGCAGAGTAGTAGCCATTGTTGTAGTTGGCATCCTGATACGAACCACTCATTCGGAGGTCAACAGACAGGTTATCTGTGATGTGAGAGGTGAGGTTCATTCGAGCTGTGAAACGCTGAAGGTCGGTTCCGCGTTCCGAACCCTTATCGTTGGTGTAGCTAACAGAAGAGTAGTAGCGAGTGCTGCTTGTTCCACCAGACAGACTCACATTGTGGGTTTGAGAGTATGAGTTGCGGTACAGTTCTCCGAACCAGTCGGTGTTGTTTGCCTCCATCTGCGAAACCTGTCGCTGGAACTCATCGAACGAGATGTTCTTGTCCCAGTAGTTCATCATTGCACCTTCGTAGCCGTAGCGTTCTGGCATGGTCTGGAAATAGAGACCTTTATTCATTATCTCACGGCTGACATCAATCCTCTCCTTTGAGGTCATGAGGTTGAAGTCGCTATAGTGTGGGCGACCACTAATCTGTCCGTTGTAGGAATAGTTGATGTGTACTTTTCCTGCTTCACCAGTCTTGGTAGTCACAACAATCACACCATTTGCAGCCCTTGTACCATAGATGGCTGTTGCACTTGCATCTTTCAGCACATCGATACGGGCAATATCCTGAGGGTTGAGTCCTGATATGGCATTACCGATGAGGTTCACATTGTCGAGCGAATTGATATCGTCGGCGGTAAGTGGAACAGGATTTTCATAAACGATACCATCAATCACCCAAAGAGGTTCGCGTGAACCGGTGAAGGTGCTTGTACCACGAAGACGCATCGATGGTGCAGCACCAGGTGTAGCACTATTTGTAAGGACCATAAGTCCTGGAATCTTACCTTCAAGCATCTCACTCACATTGAGTGAACCCTTGAAGTCGAGGTCTTCAGCCGTGAGACTGCTGATGCTACTTGTCAGTTTGCGTTTGTCGATGGTATTGTAACCTGTGACTACAACTTCATCAATCATCTTCTCATCGACCTTCAAACGGAAGACATATTTCAGTTTGCCTTCCTTGATGTACTGCTGACTTTCCTTGTAACCAACATACGATGCATAGAGACGTTCCTCGTTGCCTGTGGCTGCAAAAGAGAAGTTACCATCTATGTCTGTCACGGAATGACTTTCGAGTCCGTTGTTCATTCTGATGGTGATGTATGCAGCAGGCAAAGGTTCTCCCTTCTCATCGAGCACTTGTCCCGTATATGTTGTTACAGGAGAAACTTTCCCGGTCTTCTTGCCATTGTTCTGTGCACTCATGTTTTGCCCTGTCGGAAGCAACAGAGCACCAATGATAAGCACGTACTTAATTATCTTGTTTTTCATACAAATCAATTAGTATTTGAATAATGTATTGTTAGTTTGTTCGGCAAAGATAGAAAATAAATTTAATACCATAACAATAAAACTATCACAAAACTTGCAAGTAACACACATTATTTATATCTTTGCAACCATTCATTTGAATTTGTCTTCATTACACAGCAACAATACCTAATCTTTAAAACTAAAAAACATTCGTGTAAACTATGCAAAATAAAGAAGTGCTGAAAAGACAGTCTAACATAGAACTGCTGCGACTTGTGGCTATGTTCATGATACTCTTGCTACATGCTAACTATATGTCTTTTGGACCTGTAGCAGGAATGTCCATAGATGCAAATCCAGGAACATCTTTTTTGCGAATAGCACTTGAGCAGATGTGTATCGTGGGTGTGAATGTCTATGTTCTTATTTCTGGTTGGTTCGGCATTGTTCCAAAGAAGAGAAGAATAGTTGGTTTGGTGCTGCAGGTCCTTACATATTCAGTGCTTATGCTATTCGTTGGACTTGTGTTCATGTCTCATTTGAATTTTGATTATTCCTTGAGGGATATTCTTGTTATAGGCAAGCCATATTGGTTTGTTGTCTCTTATTTCCTTCTTTATATATTGTCCCCAGTACTCAATGCTTTTGTTGAAAATGCTACGAGAACTGTGTTCCGCAATGTTTTATTGGCATTCTTCTGCTTTGAGTTTATCTATGGATGGAAATACTGTACTGGAGATTTTGATGAAGGATATTCAACCATGTCGTTCGTAGGTCTTTATCTTCTTGCTCGATACTTGAGACTGCATGGTGGAAAACTTGTGATGCAGAGCAAGAAGGTGTATTTCGGTGGGTATATGCTTGTCACTTTGCTTGTCACCTTGTGGCTAATGATGAAGGCTTCGATGCATAAAGAATGTGTGGATTTGAGTTACACGCATTATGATTGTCCATTTGTTGTGCTATCTGCAGTTCTCTTCTTTCTCGGTTTTACAAGACTGAGCATAGAAAGTCAAAAAATCAATTATCTGTCCACATCAGCACTTGCTGTATATCTCGTTCATTGCAATCCTGTGCTATGGAACTGGTATTTGACATCCGTGCATGACATATATTTTAATTTTTCACACTTTGGAGGATTACTGCTTGTGCTGCTCTTTATTTCTGCTGTGTTCTTCATCTCTCTCTATGTTGACAAGTTGAGGATTAAGTTCACTAATATTGACAAGTTATGTGAGTTGCTTGAAAGAAAACATAAATAAAAAACTAACCTATTAAACTATTATGAAGAAATCATTTGTTGTGTTGCCATTGCTCTTGATGAGTTTAGGAGCAAATGCGCAGTATGAATACAAAGCCGATGATTCGAAAGAGGTGAACGTCTCGGTTGAGAAGTTCGCTCAATATCAGTGGAAACTCTGGAACTTCGACTGGAAATTCAAGTTGGGTGATGTCGAAGGGGCAGAGAAGGCTGATTTTGATGATTCAGCTTGGCGAAAACTCGACTTACCACATGATTACCAGTTTGAACAGCCTTGGGAAGAAAGTGGTGGTAAGGCTCGTGGATTCAAGAGAATGTGCGAGGGCTGGTACCGCAAGTCCTTTGATGCTGATACTCTTTGGCAGGGCAAGCAGGTACTTGTTGACTTTGATGGTGTGATGTATGTCAGCGATGTTTATATCAATGGTAAGAAAGTGGCATCAAACGAGTATGGATATACTGGTTTTGAGGCTGACATCACAAAGCACATCAAGTACGGACAGAAGAATGTGATTGCTGTGTATTCAAGCACAGGTCCTGAAGGCGGTAGCCGTTGGTACACAGGTGGAGGTATCTTCCGTGATGTCCATCTGAAGGTGCAGAACCCAACCCACATTGCTCGTCATGGTTTGTATGTCTGCACTCCTGAGGTGAGCAAGCAGAAGGCAAAGGTTCAGGTACAAGTTGAAGTGGATAAATGGCAGAAGCATAATGATGTTCATATCATTGCTACTATTCGCAGTCCTAAGGGAGAAGTGCTCGGTGCAGTTAATGCAGTAATGCCAGACCACACCATTCAGCAATGTACAGAAGTTAAGATGCCTATATTGGAGGTGAAGGGTCCAGAACTATGGTCGCCAGACTCTCCTAATATGTATAATGTAGAGGTTGAGGTTCATGCTGATGGTGTAGTTGTTGACCGCCAGACAGACGACTTCGGCATTCGTTGGGTAGAATTTGGACCTGACTATGGTATGAAACTCAATGGTGAGAAGATTGTCTTGAAGGGTATAGCCAACCATCACGACCTTGGTGCGCTTGGTGTTGCAGCATTCGACAGAGCCATTGAACGCCAGTTCAAGCAGATGAAGGCATTCGGATATAATGCAGTTCGATGCAGCCACAACCCTTACAGCGATAGCTTTGCTCGTATTGCAGATAAAGTCGGTATCATTGTTGTTGATGAACTCATTGACAAGTGGAGTAATGAGAAAAACTCATATTGGGGTGGTCGTGAACCATTCACAAATGTGTGGTATAAACTCATTCCTGAATGGATTAAACGTGATAGAAATCGTCCTTCTGTGGTGCTTTGGAGTCTTGGCAACGAATTGCAGACTCAAGAGCAATGGGCAGGATTTGACACTAAGGACTGGGGTATCACGACATACCGCATCTTCCGCGAGATGGTGAAGAGATACGATGATACTCGTAAGACTACAGTTGCTATGTTTCCTGCTCGTGCTGGTGGTCAGCGCGGCACAAAGGACTTCTGGGAATATCTCGTTCCACCAGAGTTAGCTTGTGTTACTGATGTGGCAAGCATCAACTATCAGTGGAAGGCTTACGAAGGCTACTATAAGTTCAAACCAGACTTGATTCTTTTCCAAAGTGAGGCTGTAACAAGCGAACTCCTTGCGCCATTCTATGGTATGGATCAGAAGCGAGGTGTAGGACTTGCCTATTGGGGAGCAATTGAATATTGGGGAGAAAGCAATGGATGGCCAAAGAAGGGTTGGAACTTCAGTTATTTCAACCATACTCTCCAGCCATATCCTCAGGCATATCTCATCAAGTCTGCTTTTGTCCCAGAACAGCCTCTCGTACACATCGGTGTTGTAGAAAACAGCGGAGAATTGCTCGAATGGAACGACATTAAAGTTGGACAACAGGTTATCAGCGAAAACTGGAATCTCCATCCTCGCCAAAAGGTCAATCTCTTCACATACACCAATGCCGACGAGGTAGAACTTCTCATCAATGGCAAATCTGTGGGCATTCAGAAGAACGATCGTTCTACAGTCGAAAAGCGCAATATTATCTATTGGCAAGGTGTTGACTATGGCAATGGCGGAACAGTTGTAGCAATTGCAAAGAATGGAGGCAAGGAAGTTGCTCGTCATCAGCTCTCAACTACTGGCAAACCTGTTGCATTGAAGATTGTCGCAGAAACTCCTAACGATTGGAAAGGCGATGGTATGGATCTCCAATATCTGACAGTTTATGCTGTAGACAGCAAGGGTCGTCGTGTTCCAAATGCAACTGGAGATATAACAATCGACATTTCCGGAGAAGCTAGCCTATACGCTGTTGACAACGGAGATCATTACACCAACGAAGTTTTCGTTTTTGGCAACACAAGAACAATGACACAAGGATACGTGCAGGCAATAGCACGCTCGTCTCGTACTCCTGGCAAAGTCACAGTCAAAGCAACTGCCAAAGGAATGAAGACAGCTCAATTGAAGTTGGAAACAAAGTAAATGCCAATCTACACTTAATATGGTGTTGAACCCAGAAAAAACTATGAGTGGTCAGTAACGAATGTTGCTGACCACTTTTGTCTTCAAGATGCATTCATCCAAGCCCGTGGATGGATGCACTTCGTTTTGCTACCGCCGAGATACAAACGTGGATCACTGGAAAAAATATTTGAGAGTATCAATACGTATAGGTAGACTTCAGTACGTATCGTAATTGCTCTCAGCAACTTTCGTTACCTTCGCTCCGAGAATCTTATCGAACTCATCAACGTGCGTGGATGACTACTCCAGAAGGTTGGAATTGAAATCCGCAAGCG
>CALBJW010000221.1 GCA_937893145.1 uncultured Prevotellaceae bacterium
CGTGCTGCCTTGTCTATTTAGTTGCAGTCTGTCAAAGATCGATGTAATTGCCTCCCTCTTTCGGAAAGCGAGTGCAAAGGTACAACCTTTTATAATAATGGCAAAATGTTTTTAAAGAAATTATTGGAAAAAGTGGAAAAAAGTTATAATTCGAGGACAAAAGACCACTTTATAACCAAATAACAAAGAAAATACTGTGCGGAATGGGTTAATTACACATTATCAAAGCCGACTGCGGAGATACAACCACATACTTTGCTTTGATTTGAGATATTCCATTAGTATTTATCTCGCCATCTTTGCATATAATCTTGTAGAACGCGTGTGGAACCTGCACTCTTGTTGAGGTTGCCTTACCATTAAGAATAACAACAACTGTGTTCCATGAGTCAGAAACTGATGTACCATCAATGAGGAAAGCGACGACATTTGCAGACGATGCGAGAAAATGAAGATGCTTGCGAACGAGGTCTGCAGAACCAAGACGAAAGACCTTATGGCTCTTCCTTATATTAATAAGGTGTAAAATATATCTAAATAAATCTTGATGTTTCGACTTGTTTGCCCAAGGAATGGCATTGATAAAATCCGAAGAGTTATAAGAATTGCGAACACCCTGTTTTGAGCGAAGAATCTCATCACCATTAAAAAGGAAAGGAATGCCCTGAGATGTAAGGACTGCCGTAAGAGCAAGCTTTTGAAGGCGGATGCTTTCTTCGAGAGACACCAGTTGAGAAGCATCCCCTTTCGGTTTTGACGAAAGAGTTAGAGAAATACGGTCCGCAAGACAGAGGTCATCATGGCACGAGACATAAGAGAGCATTTGTGTTGGTTCTATTGCCCATGGCGAATTGGAGTGTATGACTTTAAAATAGTCAATCTGAGGATGGTGAATGGCTGCAACTATGCCAAATTTGAGACTTTCATCGTAGCCACGTTTAGAAAGAAGGAAAGCCCCCTTAGTGTCATCTGTCCAAGGACCTCGGAGAGAATCACGGAGCTCATCACCAAATGCTGCGATGCGTGGAAGACGCGAGATGTTAGATTTTACAGATTGTTTATAAGGTTGGAGTACAGAAGGGGCTGCAGTCCAACCTTCACCATAGACAAATACAGAAGGATCAACAGTATCAACTGCTTCACGAATTGCCTGCATCGTTTCAATGTCATGAAGTCCCATAAGATCAAAACGAAATCCATCGACATGATATTCCTGGAGCCAATACAAGACAGACTCAACCATGAACTTACGCATCATTGGCATTTCCGATGCAGTCTCGTTGCCGCACCCACTGCCATTGGATGAGGTTCCGTCTGCTTTATGACGAAAGAAATACCCAGGAACAGTTCTTTCAAAAGGAGAAGAAGACACATCATAGACATGATTAAAGACCATGTCAAGGATGACACGTATGCCTGCTTGATGCAGAGAAAGAACCATTTGTTTGAACTCGTGGATACGAATAGAAGGAGTATAAGGATCTGTGGAATAACTACCTTCTGGCACATTATAGTTTAGAGGGTCATAACCCCAGTTGTAAGAATGCAAGGAATGCTTTTCATCTATAGAGGCAAAATCAAAAGTTGGTAGAAGATGGACATGAGTGATGCCAAGTTCTTTGAGGTGAGAAATGCCCGTAGCAACTGAGGAAGAATGGGATATGGCAGAAGTATCGATAACGTCATTTGATGAAACGAGTGAGGAAGCAGTAGCTTTGATGACACTTGTTTGTGACTCCGTGAGAGAGAGAAACTTGCCCTTGTGCTTGATACCAGAACGAGAGTCCATAGAGAAATCACGAAGGTGGAGTTCATAGATGATGATGTCAGATAAATCATGGAGTTCAGGACGCTTGTCATCTTTCCACCCTTCTGGATTAGTTTTAGACAAATCAATGATGGCAGCACGCAAACCGTTAATGCCTACAGCCTTGCAGAATATGCCAGGCGTTTCGCTGAGCCATTGGCCTTTATGTTTTACTTGGAAAGTATAGAACTTACCAAGCAGATTACCTTCCACCTTATAAGCCCACTTACCCGCTATGTTTTTATTCATGGAATAGGACACATCCACAGTACCACCCTCGCCCGTTGGATATATATTTAGACGAACAGCCTCTGCTGAAGGTGCCCACAAAGAGAAATAGGTAGCACTTGGGCTATAAGCCATTTCGTTAATAGGTCCCAAAGGAATAGGGAAGTTCAACATTTGAGGTTCGTCGAGGGGATGGGATTCCATAGAATAAAGGAAGAAGGAAAATACTAATTGCTTTTAGGCGAAGAGTAATGAGTATAGAAATATTTTAGGAAAAGGAAGGATATGACGAGAAGAACAATGATAATCGGAATAGTGGCAGAACCAAGTACAGTTCTGAACGAGAAATCTTTGGCAGCATCCCCCATAAGGCACATTTGAAGGACAGCCAAAGAGTTGTTGATGATATGGAGTATTGAAGTCACAACAATATTCTTTGTTTTAACGTATATAATACCAAAGATTACTCCAGCGAAAATAGCGAAAGGAATCTGTATCGGATTCAAATGGATTATACCAAAAACAACAGACGATGTCAATATTGCAATCCAAGGATTAATATTGCATTTTAGCATGTTTCCAATTATGCCTTCACGGAAAATAACTTCCTCTGCTATAGGTCCCAACAATGCAATGGCAATAACGCCCAATGCGCTTTGAGACATTGCCAGGAAAGTATCGCCCATATTATCTGGAAGATCAAAATATTCATTTACAAGATTGCACACAAACAAAGCAACAAAAGCACCTACAATACCAATAGAAGCAACAGGCCAACTTATGTCTTTGAAAGAAAATGCACGCTTGTTTATGACACGGAGAAGGAATGCAAGAATAATTGTCAACACATTCGTAATGACAAACACCTCACACATCAAATCTTCAACTGTAACCTTTGCCGCACCACCCATCAACATATTAATGACAATAACAGCAATAGCACCAGCCAAGCCTCCAATAAGCTGAACCAGAACAAAGATACCAAAAGCAATAAATGGCTTGTAAATTGTTTTCATCGAAATATATTGTTTCTAAAATAAAACGAATACATATTTAATTCACTAAGCAAAGGTAACAAAATAAACCTATTCACTCAAAATGTTTAGCAGCAAAAGAATCAAAAAATTATAAAAAGAGGCATTGAAGAGTTAAAAATATATTACAGATTACACACATATTATAAATAATTTGTACCTTTGAAGCGGAAAAAGTTCAAAGCATTACGAAAAGATTAACAACAATATTACTACTTGGTTTTGCAACACTGACCACATCAGCCCAGGTTGAAAAACAACAAACTCTCGATACATCTACAGACAATGTCATCGAGAGTGAAGAGTCGTTTATGATTGAACCTGCCGACCTATCCGTAGGAATTGAGGATGTGACACCAATGGAAATAGAGAAGGACAGCATTCGTTCCACATTCCGTTTACCATATTACACCTTTGGTCGCCCTATCCTCTTCACCACATGGATGCCAACATCCCCTCTTGGTTGGGGCATGCCATTTGAATTGCACGAAGGCTTCAACGCCCAGATAGGACTGGGAGTAATGGCAGGATTTGGCAAATACAACCCATTCAAGGGTGTATCGTTCTTCACCGACCTATCTGTTGCATACGTTAAACCTGTTAGCGACCATTGGACACTTGCACTCGGAGGAACATTATCACGATTCAGATTCTTTAACGACAATGTGTTTGCAGGAAGTGCTTTTGCCATTGCCAACTATAAGTTTGACGACCATTGGAGCGCAAGTATTTATGCATCATACAACCACATGCCAGACGGAATGGGAATGTATAATTTCAGCACATTTAACGACAAGTGTGCTCGCATAGGTGGTGAGGTAACTTACAGGTTCAACGAAAAATTCTCTGTCAGCGTTGGTGCAAGCACAGACATTTTCACCAACAATCCAAGGCCTTGGATGCCACATCACAACAATCAGCAAACACTTACGACTCCACAAGTACGATAATTCAAAAACTTTTCGTACCTTTGCAGGCGGTTCGTATAAATTCAACTATATACACGAAACGTCAACAACAAACAAACTCTAATGAATTACAGCAAAGACACCCTCTTACAGATGATTCGTGATGGGGGGAATATGACGCGAGGCGACATGCTCCGCCTCACCCTTCTCCTCTCAGCCCCAGCCATGATGGCTCAGCTGAGCGATATTGTCATGCAATACATCGACGCTTCGATGGTAGGAAGTCTCGGCAAGAATGCCAGCGCAAGCATTGGCATCGTAAGCACTACGATATGGCTTATGGGTGGACTTTGCGGCTCTGCCGCCGTAGGTTTTTCTGTGCAGGTAGCCCATGCATTCGGAGCAAAGAATTTCGAAGAAGCACGAAGTGTGATGCGACAATCCTATGCAGCATGTATCTCTTGGGCATTACTACTTAGCCTCATCGGGTGCACCATCGCCCCATTCCTTCCTAAATGGCTCGGAGGAGAAGAAGCAATTCAACACGATGCATCAACATACTTCTTCATATTCTGTGCCGCACTGCCAATAATTATGGTTCGCAGAATATCAGGAGCAATGCTCCGATGTGCGGGAGAAATGAAGATTCCAGCCTTCATCAATGTACTATCATGTGTGCTTGATGTAATATTCAACTGGCTGTTCATAATGAACATGGGACTTGGAGTGCTTGGCGCGGCATTAGGAACACTCATGGCACAATCACTTTCGTGCGTACTTATGGCTTATTTCCTCCTTGTCAAGCATAAAGACCTCAACCTTCTCGACCATCACGGTTCGTTCCGTCCTAAGAGGATAACCATGCTCAAAGGACTCAAGATTGGCGGTCCAATTGGCATAGAGCACCTCATCATGTGTGGTGCACAAATCATGTCAACCATTATCGTTGCCCCTTTAGGTACTGCAGCCATTGCTGCCAACTCATTCGGCATCACCATCGAAGCACTATGCTATATGCCAGGATATGGCATTGGAGAAGCAGCCACCACACTTGTCGGACAGAGTCTTGGAGCAAAACGAGCACCTTTGGCACGCTCCTTCGGATGGATCACGACACTCTCTGGTATCGGTATCATGAGCTTTATGGGAGTGATAATGTATGTCTTTGCACCAGAACTCATGACCATCATGACTCCTGATACCGGAGTACAGCAACTGGCTACTGAAGCTCTCCGTATCGAAGCTTTCGCCGAACCTATGTTTGCAGCGAGCATCGTTGCCTATGGTGTGTTTGTCGGTGCAGGCGACACCATCATCCCTTGCACGATGAACCTCGGAAGCATCTGGGCAGTCCGTATTACACTCGCAGCCCTGCTTGCACACACCTACGGCCTTCAGGGCGTATGGTTCGCAATGGCAGTAGAACTCTGTTTCCGTGGAATCATCTTCCTTTGGCGTTTGAAGAGCGACAAGTGGATAAAGATAAAAGAGAACTAACAATTCACATATCAAGACAATAATTAAAACACAAATATACTACTATGAAGTTAATCAAGAACGAAGAATTTGGAGGTGAACGCCCTCTGTACGCTTCACATGACTTACGACTTGAAAATGTCACTATCCATGTTGGTGAATCCTCAATCAAGGAGTCGAGCAATATAGAAGCAGAAGACTGTACCTTTGAAGGCAAATATGTATTCTGGGAGACCTACGGTTTTCGTGTGAACAACTGCTATTTTGCAGAAAGTGCGCGTTCCAGCCTTTGGTATTCGAAGGACTGTCGCATGACAAACTGCAAGTGTGATGCCCCAAAGCTCTTCCGCAGAATGGACGGAATCTATGTGGAGAACACAGATTTTCCAAATGGAGAACAGTTTCTTTGGGACTGCAAGAATGTAGAGATGAAAAATGTGAGTATAGACAACTGCGACTATGTCTTTATGCATACAGAGAATATACGCCTCGACAATTACCGACAGAACGGAAACTACGGTTTTCAGTATGCCAAGAACGTAGAGATACACAATGCTGTCATCAACTCCAAGGACGCATTCTGGGAATCAGAGAACGTAACAATCTACGATTCCGAAATCAACGGTGAATACCTCGCTTGGTACGGCAAGAACATTCGTCTCGTGCGCTGCCACCTCACTGGCGAGCAGCTTCTCTGCTATGTTGATGGACTTATCTTGGAGGACTGCACCTTTGGTGATGATGCCAATCTGCTTTTTGAATACTCATCCGTGAATGGAAACATCAAGGGCGATGTAGTAAGCATAAAAAATCCTTCCAGCGGCAAAATCACCGTGGAAGGACATATAGGAGAACTCATCTGGGACGAGAACCAGAAAGCACCAAAGAATGCTGTGGTTACCTCAGGTAAATAGCAAGAGGCGAAGAGTTGAGTTTTGTGCTACCTGCACGAACCCCTACCCTAACATCCACAGTACGATTTGACTTGGCACGCTGGCAGTAGATGCGTCCTGTATAACGAATCTTCTGTCCTGCACGCAGAGTGATAGTGATAGGTGAAGAGACTGTAACATAACGGCTATCAGGTCCTTCGAGCGAAATTGTCACATCTTGAAGGTCACGTCCTGATGTGTTTGTGATATAAGCCTCAACCTCCACAGCCTCATTCTTGCTGATGTATCCATCACCATCTCCGTCCATATATGTAAGAGGAGAAATGCTGACATACGCATTCGAAACGGTTGTGTTGGCATAACCCTCCTGCTGGTACGAGTCTTGAGGAGCATACCCACCATTAGAACCGCCACCAATCTGGTAGTCATAGTCGTTACCCTTTGTAGTTCTGTCAAGTCTATCCTGGCGGTCACGAGCACGGTCCATAGCTCGGCGTTCGCGGGTTTGTTCGATACCATTGTGAATACCCACACCGAGTGCGGCACCAACACCAGCACCGATAAGACTGCCAAGTGCTGCACTACTACCGCCGAAGCGCCAACCACCTGTCAGATAACCCACATCACGACCTAAGCGACTTCCGAGAGAAGCGCCAGCCAAACCAGCTGCAGCCTGACTGTAAGATGTGCAACTTGAAATAAGTATAGAAGCAGCTGCTATAAGTGAAAATACTTTAATCTTATTCATCTTTCTATATACATTAAAAAATTAGTACCTGTGCGTTGCTTTATCATTGCGCTGCAAAGGTACTAATTTATTTTTATTATCCGCAATAGGGAAATGGATAAATGTGTATGGGAATTTCTCTATTAAGCGTAAAGTTACTTAATCATAATCTTACGAACAGATCCATCTGCCATCTTTACGATGTTCACACCCTTAACAAATGAAGCTGTGCGAACACCAGAGAGGGAGTAGATAGCAGACGATGCTGATGCACTGTTTACAGAAATGATATCTGTTGGCACCTTTTCGCTATGAGTACCACAGTACAAGAGCGACCAGTTGTCTATCATACACCAGTTCTCCTTTGCCTCTGTGTTGCGGGCACCAATGGTGAGAGTACCATCTGTCACCTCTGTAACAATCTCATACCATTCGCCGCGTTCACCATTTCCTGTCTGTCCCACATTTACTGGGAGCGCATCATCATTAGCGAACACCTCAAAACCTGAAGCATCAGCGTATGCACCAACCTTCACAACATAAGTACCATTTAGAAGTCCTGTCAATATCTGCGACACAGAACATACCGCACTTGCAGTCCAGAGATTAAGATAGTTCTGATCCCCGAGTGCACCTTCCACAGTTGCGAAACCGTACCAGCCAGTGTTGTTACCACAAGTGCTCCAACCGTCGTTAGTCCAACCATCTGCATTCGAGTCGTATGATGGGTAACTAATCTTTGCTGTGTAATCTACCGGATTCTCATCTGTAGCCTCTTCCGCAGGAACCTGAAGATTGAACTGAGCGGCATATACCTCATCAATGAGAGCTACCACATCAGCACAAGACTTCTGGCTAAAGTCCATCTCTTCTATCTTCTTGATGAGTTCTGCAGCAGCATCGGCATCAGCAGGCTTGCAAGTGGCAGAATACTCTTCGTAGAGTGTCTTCAACGCCTCAGTCTGTGTATCCAAAGTCTCCTTCTTCCAGAGATATTCCTGAGCCTCATTTTCAAGTGCTTCAAGAGCTGAAACGATAGCATTCACTTCCTCAGTACCCATCTCATGGTCTTCGTATGCAGCAGTTGCAGTCTCTGAGATGTAGTCATTTATCAGGTTTGAATAGTATTCATTAGCATTGATTACATACTTGTCGGCAGCATCAATAGCATTCTTCAAATTTGAATATGCATCAATGTTGAGGTTAATGCGGTTGAGCACTTCCTCGTATGCAGGGATGATTGCAAGAATCTCTTCCTTTGTTGTTGCTGTGTTTACCGAAGCAAGCACATCAGCATATTCGCTCACGAGCGAGTTCTGTACGCGTGCATCATCAAATGAAGGAGCACTCTCAAGCAGACCATTGAGCCAATAGCGATAAGCCTCAACACCAGCACCATAGTACTTCACAGAAGCATTGTCGATAGCAAGCCAGTTTTCGCCTGTGCCATCCATACCCACACCACAAGTGAGGGTACCATCATTGACTTCTGTTGTCACCTCGTATGTCTTACCCGCAGCACCTGCAGCAATAGACTTCTTGTTTTCGTTAGCAAATGCGTATGCATCCATCTTCTCTGAGAACACAGCCACGCTAACCACATAGATACCCTTTGGAAGGTCTGTGAACGACTTGCTCACAGCACCATTCATCGATGCACCCCACACATTGAGTGTTGTGCCTTCAAATCCTGTCCACCCATCACCTATCCAAGTTTGAGTGTTCCAAGTAGTAGCACCAATGCCGTTGTCCCATCCCGAAACGGCGTTGCACTCATCCTGGTTGATGATTACAGGATTCTCAGGATTTACAGTCACTTCGTAGTATGCGAGAATCTTCTTTTCGAGAGATACTGCTGCAGCCTCAAAGTCTGCAACTGTACTATTCTGATTGTTGTAAACAGCCTTTTCCTCTTCGAGTCCTGTTACGCCCAAAGCCTCAGCAGCACTGAGTTTCTGACCAAATGCGACAGCACAATTATACACTGCCACCTTTTCAGCATAATCAGCATAATCAGCCTGCTTCACGAAGGTCCACATAGTCTGGAACTCACCTTCAGGATAGTCAGGGTAATCGTACATTACACCTGTACCTGTTGCGATGCCATCACGCGAATTCACATAGTTCGTATATCTTCCCACAAGATAACCTGCCATGTCGCCCGAAGCATTGTATGTTGGATTTCCTGCACCGCCAACAATCTGGTATGCATTATCTCCCTTGTCAACAAACGAGAAGAGGAAGTCTGTCTTTTCTGTACTTCCATCCACATACATGTGACCATTAGCCTCAAAGAACATAAGGAAATTACCCTTCTTTGTTTCTGAATAGCAACCGATGGTATAAGTTGCGCCATCCCATTCCTGACCATCAAGGGCATACTCGTTAACCCAGCACTTCAGTCCTTCGTTTCCAACACTGAGATGTGTGCCCCAGTCATTACCTTCTGTAAGGAACTGTTTTGCCTCCTTATTATATATATACACGGTGTCGCCCACACTGAGTGGAGCTATTGGTCCAGCATATTCTGGCGCAGTCCACTGAGCCGAAGCTGATGTTGCAGCAAGGAACGCTGCCAAGATAAGAGATTTTTTCATTTTTTACCTATTTTCATTTTACCGCCACAAAAGTACGTATAAAAAATTGTTTCTCAAAGTTTTTTATACTCAAATAGATGTATTGCCTGTAAAAATAGGTATCAAAGCATTCATTTGAATACAAAATCAAAACCACAGGGGCAATCACTGCTCCTGTGGCTCGATGACTTTTTTATTATTAAGTCAAATCTCTAACACTTTCATTGCATCACGCAATTACTTCTGTGTGCAAAATAAAAGAAAATTTTCATTTCCTTTTCAAATAGAATTATTATTGATTATTTATATATTATTTATCTATGATGATAACTTTACTCATTTAGGAGGGCGGGCAACACAAGCGACAAGAATGTTTATATACAACACCCTGCCACTTCACCTACACTGACCGATTAAAAAACTGGCTATTCCCTTGCGAGTTAGTTTGTGCAAAGTTACACATTTTATACTATCGCACAAAATATTTTGACAGTAATTCGTTTTTTTTGTCACAAAATGACATTCTGCACGAAAGTTTGTATATATTCAAAGCATAATGTACACACCAACGGCACAAGTCCCACCATGAAGCCTTTATTACTTTTAAACCAATTTTATTTGGCAGAATAACAAAATGTTATTAAATTTGCACAAAACTCAGTATCACAAAACCTAAAAACACTTATATCTATGTACAAGTACCTCTTTACAGCCCTGATGATTGGTGCGTCCATCACCGCCCATGCACAGAGAAAGGAAATACTGTTGAACGACGGTTGGAAGTTCTCACGCGCAGAAAATGCAAGAGAGAAAACATCCAAGCCATCGAAAACTTCCTCTGCCACACCTCTTATAATAAAGGAAGGTGCTGGAACAGATTTGAATATTGTACCACTTGAAGCACAAAAGGACTTCAACGACAGCAAATGGCAAACTGTTTCCGTGCCACACGATTGGGCTATCAACGGTCCTTTCGACAAGGAGATTGACAAGCAGACCGTAGCTATCGAGCAGAATGGCGAGAAGGAGGCTACGGAGAAGACTGGTCGTTCCGGCTCGCTCCCTTGGATTGGTGCAGGTTGGTATCGCACCACATTCACCGTAGATAAGGACTGTCCTCGTGCTATCCTCAATTTCGATGGAGCAATGGCAGAACCTATTGTATATGTAAATGGCAGAGTTGCTGGAGAATGGAAGTATGGATACAATGCTTTCAACATCGACATCACACCTTATGTTAATAAAGATGGAAGCAAGAACACGCTCGCTGTTCATCTTCAGAACCTCGAAGAGAGCAGTCGTTGGTATCCAGGTGCAGGTCTCTTCCGTCCTGTCACACTTATCCAGACCCAGAAGCGTGCTATCGAGCAGTGGAGCGTAGAAGCAAAGACTCTCGGCTTACGCTTCGGAGGTGCTCAGGTCGAACTCTCAGCAGAGGTGACAGGATTCCAGAAAAACGAACTGAAGTCAATGCAATACGGTGTAGAATTTGCTATCGAGACTGAGAGAGGAGCAAAGGTGATGAACGATGTCACTATTGGAGCAGATGGTATTGCAAAGTGCCTCGCAGACATCTCCAATGTCATTCCTTGGACTCCTGAGACTCCACGACTCTACGACCTCAAGGTTTCACTCTTCCAGATTGAGAATGGTAAGAAGGGTAAGGTCTTTGATTCGTTCACTAAAAAGGTTGGTTTCCGTACCGTGAAGTGCAGTGCAGATGGTGGTTTCCAACTCAATGGTGTCACTCGTAAGTTCAAGGGTGTATGTCTTCACCACGACCTCGGTATGATAGGTGCAGCAGTCAACAAGTCTGCCCTCATCCGTCAAGTAGAACTCCTCAAGGCTATGGGTTGCGATGCTATCCGTACAGCTCACAATATGCCATCGCAGATGCAGATGGATGTATGCGACTCGCTCGGTATGATGGTCATGGCGGAGTCGTTCGATATGTGGATTTACAAGAAGTGCAAGAATGGTTATGCTCGCTTCTTCAACGAATGGAGCGACCGTGATATTGAGAATCTCGTGAAAGCTAATCGTCTTCACCCTTCTATCGTGATGTGGAGTGTTGGCAATGAGATTCCTGAACAAGGCAGCATAGGTGTAGGTCCTAAGATTCTTCGCCACCTTCAGGATTTGGTTAATAAGTATGATGGCACTCGCCCTATCACAAATGGTATGGACCGTATCGAGGCAGCCATGAAGTCTGGATTTGCAGCAGTAGCCGAAGTGCCAGGTATGAACTATCGTACTCACCTTTACCAAAAGGCTTACGAAGGACTTGGACAGGGCTATGTGCTTGGTAGCGAGACTGCATCGACTGTAAGTTCTCGTGGTGTGTACAAGTTCCCTGTTGTTCGTGCAGACGGTAAAGCTTACAACGATGGACAATGTTCAAGTTACGACACAGAGGCTTGTTGGTGGTCAAATATCCCAGAAGAAGACTGGTTGCTTCAAGATGAGAAAGATTGGGTAATTGGCGAGTTCGTATGGACTGGTTTCGACTATCTCGGTGAACCAACACCTTATGATGAGTATTGGCCTTCACGCTCTTCTTATTTCGGCATCTTCGACCTCGCAGGTCTTCCAAAAGACCGTTACTACCTCTATCGTTCGCGTTGGAATCCAAGTGAAAAGACTATCCATCTTCTTCCACATTGGACTTGGACTGGTCGTGAGGGTGAAGTTACTCCGGTATATTGCTACACCAACTACCCTACTGCCGAACTCTTCATCAATGGTAAGTCGCAAGGCAAGATTACAAAGAACACATCCGTAAAGGTTGGTTCTGGCAAGGATGGTAAGATTTCAGATATCAACGACCCTGCCCTCGATCGCTATCGTCTTCGTTGGAACAACGTGAAGTATGAACCAGGCGAACTCAAGGTTGTGGTATATGATGCAACCGGAAAGGAAGTGGGTACAGAAACTCTTCACACAGCGGGCAAAGCTGTTTCGCTCAAAGCAACTGGTGACCTCGGAGCTGACATCAAACCTCTCAAGGCTGATGGCAATTCTATGACTTTCATCACAGTCACAGCTCTTGACAAGGACGGCAATATCGTTCCTGATGCAAACAACCAGATTTCCGTTTCTGTAAGTGGTGCAGCAAACTTTAAGGGCATCTGCAATGGTGATGCCACATCACTCGAAGTATTCACAAAGCCAACCATGAAACTCTTCCACGGTCAACTCGTCATCGGCATCCAGTCAAACGGTAAGAAGGGTGATGCAATCGTGAAGATTAGTGGTAAGGGACTTAAGTCACAAAATATTAAAGTCGTTGTAACAGAATAATTATATGAAACAAATCTTTATCCTACTCCTACTTGTATGTGGACTATCTGCATACGCACAAGATGAAGACACTTTGACCACACGTCATCCAGAATATCTTCCATCTTTGAAACTTAACACACAAGCTCCCGAGATTGTAGCAAAAGACACGCTTGGAACTGTCATAAAACTGAGCGACTATCGTGGCAAGTAAGTAATATTAGATTTCTGGGCAACTTGGTGTGTCAAGAATTCGAAATTATAGATTGCTCCACATCTTTTAATATATAAGAACAAATAGCATGGCACGAATCTACCATTCACAAGATTCGTGCCTTACTTTTTATGAATAAGATTAACTTCTGAAATTTTTTCAAAAAAAATTAGCGGAATCTGTAGTTTTTATCCAACATGTATTGTCTTATAGGTGAAGTTTACAAATAAAAACATCAGATATATGGAAATAAACGAACAAGAATTTGCCCGCCTCGTCAAGCAACATCAGGAGACCATCTACTCCATCTGCCTCATGTATGCAGAAGATCAGGATGAAGCCAACGACCTGATGCAAGAGGCACTCATCAACCTGTGGAGAGGCTTGCCATCATGGAGAGGCGACTGCGAACTCCGCTCATGGATATGGCGCGTATGCATGAACAGTTGCATCAATCAGGATATAAAGAAGAAACGACGAAAGAATGTTTCTCCTCCGGAAGTAGAAGACCTGTTGACACCAAACAGCGAGGACAACAAGCAGATACAAATGCTGCATCAACGTATTCGCAGACTAAAACCCTTCGACCGGGCCATCATACTGCTCTGGCTTGAAGACATACCATACGAAGAGATAGGCAAGATAGTCGGAATCTCAACAAAGAATGTCTCTGTAAAACTGGTAAGGATACGAGAAGAACTAAAGAAAATGTCAGACTAAAGGCATACTCCATTCATTATTTATTATTCAACATATAAAACTTTCAGAATTATGACAAACTATTTGACACTTTGCGACGATATGAACCAACTCAAGGCTCAGATGAACATACTCATGTCTCACCTCAGACAGAACGAGATAATCACAGATGAAATGATACGCAACTCCGTACAAAATCGTATGAAGTCTATAGTACCAAGCCGTATCGCTGAATATGCAGCACTCGCAATGTTAGTTTTTTTATCAATATTCTTTATCTATTGCTACTGCATTGGCAAAATGACATCTTTGGCATACGTAATCGCAACTTTAGCAATGTGTATCTATAGTGCATTCCAAATCATTTACGGAAAATATAACAACTTACGCAACAGCTGCAAAAATGGGACTCTGACTGAAGTGGCCACCCAGATAGCAAGGATGCGCCGCCAGAATGCACTCTTCAGCATTACTACTCCTCTGGTATTGATAGCAGTTTGTTCTGTATATTTCTATGAATATTACAATACTCTTATTACAGAGCACAACGGATTGTTTATGGCAATACTGATCATCCTCTTCGTAACCACCAATCTTATCTATCGCTTCTATCGAGTTCACCGCATTACAAGAGATGTGCTTGATGAGATTGAGAACTTCAAGAAAGAGAAGTAACATAATAAAATAAGAACTGCAGTACCTTATAAAAAAGTATTGCAGTTCTTTTTAATTAGAGATTGTTCTACATCTTCAGGCCATTATATCCAAAAGAATAGGGCAATTGCATGTACCCAAAATAGATTGAAGTAGATAGCAATCTTTGATTTGTGATAACAGTTTATTGCTTGCAAGGAAGTAATCTATGCGATAGCCCTGATTACTGGCTCTAGCGGATTTTGGATTGAAAGGCCAATATGTGAAACCTTCATCATTGGGATGCAAATAACGGAAGACATCTGTTAGGTGTTCTTCTAACATAAGATTTTCAAAGTCTTTGTGTTCAACAGGATAGAAGCAGCCTTGATTTCTTTCGTACTTGCCATCCCAACAATCTATTGGGCCACGAACAATATTATGGTCACCACAGCATATAACAGGTTTATGTTCTTGTAAACTATGAATGAGATGTTTGTAATATGCATTCCATCTGATACGATACTCTAATCCTTCCGCACAATTTGAATAAGGCACGTATGTACATAGCAAATAAAACTGCTCATACTCTAATACGATTATTCTTCCATCTGGACAATGGTAATCTGGACATTCATCATACGAAACTGACAGTGGAGTAAGCCTTGTGTATATAGCCACACCATTATCATTCGTGCGAATGCCTGAATTCCAAAATCGTTGATAACCTTCAAACTGGATATTGCATTTATCCTCTGACGTCTTCACTTCCTGAAGACAAAAAATATCAGGATTCAGAGAATTGAAAGCGAGCTGCAGACTATCTAAATGACTTTGTATGCCGAATATATTCCAAGAAGCAATGACCATTAGTTTAGAATGTTATTTACCTCCATCAAACTCATTTGAGCATTTTCAGAAGTCACACAACCAATCCTCTTCCCCACTTCTTGATGATACCGATGTCGCATACCAATCCACACGCCTCTTTTCAATATTAATCTCATATTCAAATTCAGCGTCTGCAGCACTACAAGGTGTTGTTATCTTAAAATCAGAATCTTGTTCACAGATAAACTCAGCAAGCCGTTTCTTGGTGAGGTATTCTTGCTGTACTCTACCTTCAGAATCTTTTGGCAATCTACCAAGTATTCTGGTTAAATCACGTCCAACACCTTTAGGATACCCATCACAATGATGATACAATATTTCTTTTTCTCGATCACAACAGGATTCACGTATATAGATATTCGCTCTTGTTGACATAATTTAACAACTATTTCAAGATTAATCAATATGTAGGTACTGGTTCATTATAAAGAGATACAAACATATCTCTGGCAGGAACACGAATTATATTGCCATCTGCATCATCTTGAAGAACCATTTCATTCCGCATTGCTTTCATACGTAATGTATTGTATTCTGCTTTTTCAAGACCTTCAACAAGAAATTCAAATTCTTTATCTGACATAAGATTGTATTTTTTTATAGAGTTCTAAATTCAAAACTTTAATTTGATTATCATTGCCTCCGCTTGCCACTACGATTCGTGGTACACTATAATTCTCAACAAGTATCCATGAATCCACAACATCTTTATAAATATTAAAGAAATTGGATATTCCATAAACGTAGCGACGTTTTATGACATCTACAGGAATATTATGCCCACCTTCCAATACCCTTTGTTTAACTCGCTCCTGAGCAATGAATGGTGTCGGCAGCCAAAAGAACAGGAGTTGCACTCGAAATCCTTTCGCATGAGCACGCTCCACCAATTTTGCATAACTCCTTGTGCTCAACGTCGTTTCTATCGAAAACGATTCTTCCCCTTCAAGAAGTACATCTATACGTTGTAGCATCAACCTGCCAGCCTCGATTGCAACCCCTTCTGGATTGAAAGGTGAGAGTCCTTTTGCGATTTCATCTGCATTGACAAATTCTCTACATTTCCATATTTCAGGCAACATAGTCATAGAAGCAGTGGTTTTACCTGCTCCATTGCAACCAGCTATGATATATAGAGTTTTCATTTAATCTTAATTTATTTTGTCGCAAAATTACAAAGAATTATAGATATGACAAAGTTTTTGCATATAAAAACAGAAAGAAACTTGAATAATTTATTTTCTTACACACCTTGATTCTTTACCAAAGAGGAATGATGGTTGATAGCCTCCGAGGTCAACGACAATTTTCTCAAGAACCACTCCAGGATCGAGAGGTTTGATGATGAGAGTCTTGTTGCCAGCCTTGCCAACCTTGAGTCGAGCAGTCTTGTCGATGATTCTGCTCGCTACGGTTGGGTACATGATGCGATATACATTCTCTGGTTCCTCGTTGAGTTCTTCGTTGAAATTGATTTCAACCGCTTCCTCACCTTCGAATCCGACGGTATATCTGTGACCTTCAGCACGAGCGAATGCTAATGTAGAAGCCGTAATCACATGAACATCAACTTCTGCATGACCTTCAGGAATCTCCATACGATATGCGATGCTGCCACCTTCTGTATTGGCTGTGTAAGGTTGGATAGAGATACCGCTACGAGTACGTCCCATAAACGGAATCAATGTCCATTGTGCATTCTTAGGATTGGTAGCTTGATAATAATGTTCCGCATCAATAGAGATATAGCCATCAGAAGGGATGAAAGAATATTTGCCAGACATCTCTGCCACATTCTCAAAACGAGAAACCGCAGGACATACATCTGCAGGGAAGTTGTCGTTCCAAATTACATATCCAATATGCTTCTGTATCATCATACCATCCCATTTGCCTCCCGACATATCTTTGTTGTAGACACGGCAGAGTTCTCTATCACGAGCAAAGGCAGCTTCAACACGGTCTGCCCACAGATTAGCCTCAGGCTTACCTTCTGCATAGAGTTTTTGGTTCATTGCCTGTGCATAATACATCTGATATACATTTCCCAATGCCTGAACTGGGAAAAGAATCACCTGAGAGTAAGCATCACGGTATTCGGCAGGAAGAGAGATGTACTGTCGTAATGCTTCTGCTTCAAGAACCATAAACTCATCAGCCACCTGCTTCCACTCACCAGTTTCTATATTATAGGTCTTTGCATTGAGCATCTCTGCTGTCACACGACCTGCATACTGGCTATAGAGATTGAGGATGCGTGTTGCTTCGTCTGCCTGGTTGTCACCAAACTGCTGAGCACACCATTGGCGAGGATGCTCGAGTAGGTTTGCAGCATTGTATGTCGTTGGATTCCAAGCCATATCCATAAAGAACGAGATAGGATATTCCATTGGTTTGAGGTCGCCCACATTAAGCACCCAAAGTTTATCCACACCATACTGATAAGTAAGTGTTAACTGGTCCCAGATATGCTGAATAGGAGTGATGTTGAGCCACTTGCTATTGCGTGGTGCACCCACATAATCGACATGATAATACATACCAAAACCGCCCTTATGCTTGCGTTCTTCTGCAGAAGGAAGACGACGGATATCGCCCCAGTTGTCATCGCTGAAGAGAATGATGGCATCTTCTGGCACCTTCATTCCCTTGTCGTAGTATCGCTGCACCTCTTTGTAGAGAGCCAGTACTTGAGGGCGATTCTTTGCTGGTTTACCAGTCTCCTCCTCAATAATCTGCCGTTGGTTCTTTATAATCTTCTCAAGCAGTTTGATGGTTGCTGCATCGTTAGGAACAAACTCATCGTCATGTCCTTCCTTTGCACCCATAGCTGTATCACCATCACCACGCATACCGATAGTGATAAGGTCTTCTGTATCTTTAGCACGATGCATACCTTCCCGGAAGAACTTGTCGATTACATCCTGGTTTGTGACATAATCCCAGTCTCCATATTCCTTACGATGGCGAGCCCATTCCTGATGATTGCGTGCCATAGGTTCATGGTGACTTGTACCCATGATGACACCCATATCATTTGCTGTAGGGGAGTTAAGTGGATCGTCTGCATAGAACGACCATCGCCACATGGCAGGCCATAGATAGTTGCCACGAAGACGCAGAATCAACTCGAACAATCTTCCATAAAACTCATGTCCTCCATAATTGGTGCCAAAAGTATTCTTCACCCATGTAGTAAGACAAGGGTCCTCATCGTTAAGGAACAATCCACGATAACGAACTGCAGGTTCGCCAGCAGTGTAAGTGCCTTTCTGGAGCGAGAGATTATCTTGGTGTTGAACAGGCACATCCATCCAGTCGTACCAAGGCGACACACCAATCTGCTCAGACAGTTCGTAGATGCCATAAATGGTGCCTCGCATATCGCTACCAGCAATTACAAGTGCTTCGTCCACATTAGGAAGAGGTCGCTCCACGACTGTCATGAGGTATTTCTCCACCTTACCCTTCAACTCGTTTCCCTTGATTTTTCCAGCCTTAATAATCTGTTGGATATAAGGGCTCTGCATTGAACCCACAATCACGCAACGGTTCTTAGGTGCAGAGGTCAGCAAACGGGCTTGCTGTCCCGAAACACGAGCAAAGTCTTTTTGCAAGTTTTCAGCAGCAATACGAATGCCCTTCATCTCATCTGCAGCAATGAGAATATCGACAGGTACAGACTGTTCTATCAGTGTGAAACGTTCTGTGCTGAGACTGCTTGATGTGATGCCTTTATGGTCTTTAGCACACACAGTGCTGCTGAATACAAACAAACATAAAGTCAAAATGGACGAGAAGTTCTTCATATTGAAATGTATTAAAAGTTATTTAGTTGCAAATTTACAAAGATTTTTTAATCCCAAAGTATTTGAGAAATAAAAGGGTTACAGGCTCTGGCTTATTCAGAGATGAAAGTTCAACATCAGAAAAGTTTTCCTTCCCACAACATTTTTAAGAAATCAAGAATATAGATGCATTCTATGCCATCAATACTTCTATTGAACTTATCTTTTGACACTGCAACACAACGACTTTGAGGGTATTCATCCCTAAAGTCCTTAAAATTAGACAAATGCTTCTTTTGTATTTCTTCGGTTGACTTTATCTCAATGCCTATTAATGCATCACCTATTACAATATCAATTTCTTTACCACTATAAGTGTGCCAGTAGCTTAACTTGTTTTCGTTATGAGTATAACCAACATAAGCAACCAATTCCTGCACTACGAAATGTTCAAAACAATGACCATACTCTGCACTTCCTGGTGCTAATGTGGTACGATGCATAAGATAGTTATATATGCCAACATCAAAATAATAAAATTTAGGAGCTTGCGAAACCTTTCTTTTTACCACTTTTGTGTATGCCGGTATAAGATAACCAAGAAGGGTATCTTCAAGAATATTAAAGTATTCCTTTACAGATTTAGCACTCACACCACAATCACTCGCAATATTTGTATAATTCACTATTTCCGAATCTGTAATTGCCGCGACTTCAAGAAAACGCTGAAAAGCATCAATATTACGAACAAGTGCTTCCTCCTTTATTTCCTCACGAAGATACACATCAATATATGCCGCCAAAAGATTTTTTGGTCTCTTGTTCAAATAATGTGGTGGCAGCATCCCATATAACAATGCTCTATCGAGATCAAAATCCGGAAGTTCAGCACTGACAAAAGGATAGAAATAACATGGATAAGCTCTTCCGCCAAGAGTATTATACCCCTTACGCTTCAACTTCCGTGCACTACTACCACACAGTACAAACCTCAAGTGTCTTTTCTGAATCAAACGATGCACCTCATTTAAAAGTTCAGGAACTTCAGGTATTTCATCAATTACCACAATACTTCCTTCTTCTTTATCTTGAAGCATACTATACAAGAGTTCTGGATTGCGTGTCAATCTTCGCTTTATTTCACTATCCAACAGGTCAAAAAACACAGCATCCTTGAACTGTTGCTCCAGAAAAGTACTTTTTCCTGTCTGTCGAGCACCAAAAAGGAAAATACTACCCTCTAACTCGTTGATTATATTATAATAGCGTTCAATCATATTTTGTAATATTAGGAGTGTTACTTCGGATTTTCTTGAAAAATTCGAAGTAACACTCCCGATTTTTCAAGAAAATCTGCTGCAAAGATAATAATGATTGATAAAATATGCAAACAAATGAAGGATTATTTATCAATTCAATAAGGAAAGTATGTTTTCACAATGCCAATATATCCCTATCACGTTCAAGAGCAGGAATTGTCCACGATTCGGGAATGAAACGCCAGTTGCTTGCTTCTACAAGATGGATGTCGCCCTGCTTTTTGATTTCGTTCGCTAAGCATTGGCGGAGGTCGTATGGTTCAACCTTGACTACTCGTTCTTGTAGTTGAGAATGGGTGAGACCTGTGCCACGAGTGAGGATGTCGCCTCCTCCGTTGGCGTGGTAGGAGTTTATGGCTACGAGAATACCTCTCCTAACCTCCCCCAAGGGGAGGGACTCCATCCGGATGGCATTCACCCTTCCTTGGGAGGGGCAGGGGGAGGTATTGAGAATGGTTATCCTTTCCCCGTACGGTTTTGTGAGATCAACCGTATAATCTATTCCATACGCAGAAAGGAAGTTGATGGTGAAGTTTTTCAAACCGAGACGAGTGCCATTATCGAGCACATAGTCGAGAAGAAGGGCACCTCTCCTAACACCTCCCCCTGCCCCTCCCAAGGAGGGGTGAAGCCTGCCGGATGGCAATCCCCCTCCTTGGGAGGGGTTAGGGGAGGTCCAAAGTGAGTATGAATACTCAAGGATGCCACATATTTCTTCGAGCGTAAAACGCATGGTGTAAAGCTGCGAATCTCGGTCATAAAGCTTGAATACATCACGGTTTCGGAGGGGTCCATGAGGTATGAATGCATCGTATGAAATAGGTGCAGCAAGAGATATCTGCGCTCCTGTTGCAGCAAGTTGAAGTTGGTGGGTGAGAGTAAGGAAAGTGGATGGTCCGAAATAAGAATCACCTTCTCGCAAATCAACATCAATGGAGCCAATTTGTTCGTTCAACCAAGTTTCATAACCAGGAGAGTTCTTTATGACAAACAGAGAATCATTATTGACCGTCTGTGCCTTTATTTCATGTGTATCTGCATCTATTTCCAAAAGGACAAAACTTGTTCCCAACGAATATGGAGCAGCACATAATGTTCGTCCCACTCTGTGTATTCCCTGGTGATGGTCGTGCCCATACAGCACAAGGTCGAAGTCTTGTATCTCTTCAACAAGAGGTTTCACATCAGTCCAACCAATATGACACAAAGCCACAAGTATATCATATTGCTCATGTTCCTTTATATAATCTATCCATCGTCTTGCATTTTCCTTCACATCAAGAAACTCCATCCCTTCATATTGTGAAGGCGAAATCCATTTTGTAGTATCAGGAGTGATGAAAGAGAGGACAGCAATTCGCATTCCACCTTTTTCTATTATAGAATAAGGTTCGAAATAGTTTTGATTACTGCGCTTGTCTGCTCCCTCCCTCACAGGGAGGGCTGGGGTGGGTTTCTCTATATTTCCGCACAACACAGGGAACTCCATCTCCCCAAACGCTCTGTCAAACACCTTATGCCCCACCTCAATATCATGGTTTCCCACTGCCACACAATCATACTTCATGCGGTTCATAGTCTCTGCCACGATATGAGGACTCTCCACATCAATATGATTATGATAATACACCAAAGGACTGCCCTGCAAACAGTCACCTCCATCTGTCAAGATGACATTTGCAGAACCATACTCAGCACGCAGTCTCTCCACCCTCTCCTCTATTCCACGAAGAGCATCAAGATGTCCGTGCACATCACTTGTATGTATCCAGTGTATAGCCATAACCAACCACTAACCTCTAACCACTAACCTCTAACCATCAATCTTATTCCATCCTTCCCCACTTCATTTCCTCA
This sequence comes from uncultured Prevotellaceae bacterium, assembly GCA_937893145.1. Taxonomy (GTDB): domain Bacteria; phylum Bacteroidota; class Bacteroidia; order Bacteroidales; family Bacteroidaceae; genus Minthosoma. The sequence goes on from CALBJW010000221.1 coordinate 22,330, forward strand.
CCATTCGCATCATACTGCTTGCGCTTACCTACAGGTGGTTCGGTGAGACGGATGCGGACCACAGCAGTATGAGGAAGACTACGCTCGATAGAGGCATCGAAAGCATCCACGTGCTGAGGCAGGAAACGCTCACAAATCTTGCGCATGGCAAGAATCTTCTCAGCCCCATCCTCCACAATCTCAGCCACACCGTATGCCACTGCCGACTGAAACTCCAGCGTGAAACTGCCATCCTTCGGTCCCACCACAGGCTTGCACCTTGTCACAGCATTCAGACACACATGAGGATTCTTCCTCAGCGCATCCAACTTCTTTCCTTCCATTGCACCGTGAAAATAGAATGTCATCTCATCTCCACGAGCCAGCGAGAGAGGGAGCGCATAAGGCATCCCCTCCTCATCTACCATACTTACCGTAATATATGGAGCACGATCAAGCACTTCCTGTGCCCACTCCGCACTCATCTGTCTGCTTTCTTTTCTCATATTTTGTAGTATTAAAATTTCACTTCCAAGGTCTATCAAGAGCCATCAATAATTGCACCACCTGCGAGTAGTTCTTCATACCAGAAGATATGTTGTTCGACTTGAGGAACGCATCATAAATTTCTGTTTGGATATCATCAATCGACTCGGAACGAAGTGCAGTCCAGTGCTCACGAGTCACCTCCATATCCTTGATAACCTCAGGTCTGAATGTTCCAAGCCACTCGCTGTATTCATCCTCCGACAAGAACATTGCAGCATTGCGAGCCACATGAACAAACAATCCCTTGTAACCGCTATACACCACAGCCCGATTTCTTGAAGAGGTACACACCTGAAATGCCCACCAGTTTGCCTCAGCCTCACTGCTCACACCCAGCACATGGGCATACTCGTGAGCATAGACCGAAGGATAGTCGAATGGCAGCACATCACTATTCACACATGATTCCGACAAGAGTGGAGCCATATATCCAGCCACACCCACAGCAGAGAAGAAAGGACGGAGCATCATCGGTTTCGGGTGTTGCCAGCTACGAGGCTTCGCAAGTCCATACATCTCGGGAGCAAGAGAGTAAAGCTTTTTCACTTCATCCTCCAAAGCTGCCGTATCCTCCACCACATCATCAGTCCACGCTGCATTCACCTTCTCCACATAATTATATATAAAGGTACGGAAAGCCACACTGTCATACTCCACCCACTGAGTAGAAGTACGCTCAAAGATGGAACTCCGCCCATAGTTGTTGCACCATGCCATATAGAACCAAACGAAAGTGCCGAACAACAGCATCCCTATTCGCTTAACACACCACCATACACCTCGCTTCTGCCTTACAGAACTCACAATCACCTTAATGCCACACAACACAAGCACCACAATAATTATATCCTGCAACGCAAATGGCACCACCGAAGACACCGCAGACAACACTCCCGAAACTCCAGGATACAACCAAAGCGAATAGAAGTCCGCCACCGAAGTCGAGAACCTGCAAGCCACGACAAATGCCAACATAACTAATGCCAGAGTCCTGCAATATTTCAAGCTATTCTTTTCACGTATCATATAATTCAGTTCTTTATGCTTTTCTACTGCAAAATTACTACATAAAACTAAGATATACAAATAAAAGCAGGCATAACATACCTATTTTATTTCCATCCAATATTTACATCTACAAAAATAGCCATATACAGATTATTATTGCATACGGCTATTTTTTACTTTTATGGTTACGTAATTCTAAAAAAGCGGTGCCTCACGGCAGCTATGTATTATTATGAGTAAAGAAATTCATGCAGGCAAACACCATACGATGTTTTCTTTTCACGCTGCAAAGTTACGGCATTTCTTCCATCCGCAAAATACCTAAAACAAGTGATTTTAAGTATGAGGATTTTACATACAAAAGAGTTTATCGTTCAATCAAAGGTGTCAGACACCTTTGATTGAACGATAAATGTGGACCATATATTTTTTTAGGACACAATTGATGACAATTTCATGGCAACTATGAGCATAGCCATTGATTAACTATTTTTTGTGGTAATATAATAACAATTTTGTACAGGTTGCTTCTCTATGTTGTAGTTTATCATTGTATATCTACGATGTCTTCTATGATGATGATGGCGACTGCCACTAGTACTTGTTTTGAACAAACTTGCCACAAAAGATATTCCTATCAAAAGAACAATAGCAAATAAGCTTAAAGCCCCAAAAATACAACCACAACCACTATCATTGTTACTCTGCAAAGAAGGAGAATAATGGGTTACATTAGAACTATCATTGGTCTTCTTGGATCTTGAAGATGTCTTTTTCTTGTTTTTGGGAAGAATTGTCAGAATATCAAGTAAAGAAATTGCTTTTCTTCCTTCCCGTAACACCATTGTAATATGTTACTCCGTTTTTACCTCTTGTTATTTTGCGTGCCATAATTATTTAAAGAATAATTAAAATCCATTTTATATTTTTTTCTCTTTCTTTGATGAAAGACAGCATACTATTCAATTATCTAACCGTTCTAATTTCAATAAACAAAATATCAAGCATATTATCTTGAAGAACATCTTTGCCTTCTTTATTTCTCCATTCCATGAATGAGATTACTGGAATTATTCCGGGCTACCCTTGAGCTTCTATATATTTGATTAAACCGATTAGGCAGTCTGACATATCTGCGAATTTAGCGTATTTATAAAAATACCACGTAGTACTTTTTCTAAATCCACTCATATTCATATAATGAGAAATGATATCATTTAGAACCTCTTTCAGTTTTTCTTTGTCCTCCTCCTTTGGGCATACCAAACCATAATATGTTGATTGAGTATTGACATTCTCCTCGCACATGACAACTACACTGTGATTACGCACAGGAACTCTAATACTGAAACTTCTCCATCGATTGCTTGGGTGTTGTTTCATGACCAGATCAGGGAACTCTGTCCTCATCACAGCTTCCAACTTTTGGAAACACTCCTCATGAGTTTCATTTTCTATTTCTATCAAATAATCTTGAACCTGTTGTAGTTCCTTTAACTTGTTTTTTATTGTATCGTGATTGGCAAATTCATTATCACCAAGCTGAAGCATTTCTTTGATTTTTTCCTTTATTTCCATTTTTAATTCATTATTATTACTCCTTAATCCATAAAGTCCCTCCAAGAAGTCAACATATTGAGTTAAAGCAGAGAACAGAATCATGTCTGAAATCTTGCATTCCGGTAACACATCCTTCCTGAGCCACGGCAAAATACCTTCCTTAAAGGAGACGTTGCTATATCTCGCGTCGTACTCATATTGGTAGTTTGTGAGTTCATAACAATTGTCATTAGTTTCCACATTGCATTTATCACACTTATCACCCGGAGAAAGCCAACTGCACAATGACGGTTCATAACTTGAAGTGGGAGGAAGAAAAACAACAAATATCTGTTCATCGTTATACCCATCTTCTTTCATACTATTGATATACCTTGCTATTTGATTCTTTTGCAAAACCGCACCATGAATCTTATTTTCAAAGATAATACAATAATTCTTATCTTTTACAAGCAAATCAATCCTATGAAGTTCGTTAAAGAATTCTGGTTTTTCAATTTTAATAGAAGAATTATCTGCGAAAAATGTATCAATAAACGATTGTAATATTTCATATCTCCCTTTGTTTTTCCGTTCAAACAAAGCGCCCAATATCCGACTATTTGCATTTTCATCAGCCCACAAAATCTCTAAAAGATTAACATTCTTTTCGGGCTTTTCTATCGCCTTTTCAAGTAACGTCCCTAACCTATTCAAAATATCAAGAACACTCCTTACAGCATCAGCTGCTTGCATCTCTTTGTAAGAACTGCAAACAGAAAGAAACTCCCAAAAAGATTCAATACTTGATAAACCCATTAGTTCCGTATTAGTTTTATAATTAGTTACACTTGCAAGTGTACACATTACCTTTCATATCACACAAAAATGTGATTCTTTGTTGGGGAGGTAAATATACCTCGACACGTTTTCGCATTGTTATTCGTATTCCTCCAACAGCTTATTTATCATAGGTGCAAGAACTGGAACATCCTTGGTTATCGTTTTCCACAATTGGGCAGGACTAATATTGTAATAATCATGAACAAGAACATGGCGCATGCCAGACATTAATTGCCAAGGCACTTCTGGGTGTGCTTCCCTGTACTCCTTTGTAAGCTTATATGTTGCTTCACCTATTATTTCTACAAGTTTCACATACCCATAGAATTTCACGGGGTCAAGCTTAATCTCTTCAAGCGACTCCTCATCCTTACGTTTTAGCAAAATCTCACATGCTTCGGCTATGTGCTGCAATCTGCCTTTATCTCTAACTTGCTCTCTCATACACAAGCAGTTTATCATGATTAACACTATCGACCGCAAATGGGAGCAAACGACCATTCTCTACAAGGTCAACTTTTATGGCGAGTGCACTCTCCAAACTGTACATAATTCTGCAAATGTCCATTAAAGACATGTTGTCGCTATCTTCATATTCGACTAATATGTCTATATCACTGTTTGGAGTCTCCTCACCTCGTGAGTATGAACCAAACAACCAAGCTTTCTTCACGGGTTGCAAAGAAAGGCATTCTTGGATAATTGGAATCATCGCCTGTGTTTTTGGGTTCACTCTCATAATCTTATTATTTGTAATATTATTTTTCAGTTGCAAATATAGACATTATTTTTTATATCACATAAAAAAAGATGTGATTTTTTGTTTGGGGAGGCAAAGTTGCAAGTACATTGCTTCGAATCGTGGAACGAATGTTGGTATTATCATAGTTTGGTAAAAATTTTTGAAGGGGATTTTTAGTCATCACCACCATTTTAGGGGTTTTATATTGATAAACAGTTTGTTAGACAGAAAATCATCACCATTTTATCACCACTTTATCACCATAAAAAGAGGGAGAAAGAGGATGATAGGGGGAGAATAAGATAGTATATCTTCCGAGATAAGATAGTATATCTTCTGCAATAAGATAGTATATCTTATTTTAAAAACATACGGAAGTTTGGGAGTATTCTTCTGTATGTTTGAGGAGGGGAAATCGTGATTGAATGGTGATATAATCGTGATAAAGGGCAAAAAATGGTGATAAAGTGGTGATAAAGTGGTGATAAAGTGGTGATAAAATGGTGATAAAGTGGTGATAAAATGGTGATGATTTTGAGGTTAAATACCTATATACCAACATTGTAGCCCTAAAATGGTGGTGATGGGGTCGGAACTACTTAATTGCAACGATAATGTCGGGGCAATTAGGGAGTTGTGGGAGGGAGATAGAAGTGCCTTGAGGGGTTTTGCGGTGCTTGAGGCGGGATGAGGTGTTGAGACAGGTGGCTGACTTGAACTTGATGGTGGATGGTATGATAATCGAGGTGGCGGTGGAATCGGTTATATGAAGATAGAGGGTGTTGCCCTTGCGAGTGGAAGTGCCCCAAGTAGCATCCTGGATGTCACCTGCTGTGGTTCCGTAAATGCTTTCACCGAAGCGAGAGAGCCATTCGCCCATTTCGTGAAGACGGAAGATGGCTGTGGCTGGGAGTTCGCCACTTGGTTGTGGTCCTACATTGAGAAGGAGGTTGGCTCCCTTGCCTGCTGTGCCAACAAGAAGACGGATGAGTTCTTCTGCCGACTTGTAGTTCTGGTCCACAATCTTATATCCCCACATTCCGTTCATCGTCTGGCAAGTCTCCAAAGGGAGTTTGCTGATGGACTGTCCTGAGAGTCCTGCTGTGTTCTGTCCTGGAATGTCTCGTTCGAAGATTTGAATGTCCTCACCAGGGTGAACCGCCACATGGTGATTGTTTGCCACAAGACAAGATGGCTGAAGACGATGGATAAGGGAGTATTGCTCTTGAAGATGCCAGTCGAATGGAGTCTTGTCCTCATCGTGGTCCCAAAAACCATCAAACCAGATGGCACCGATAGGTCCGTATTCCGTTAGGAGTTCGGTGAGTTGAGCATTCATAAACTGGAGATAATGCAGGTAGTCAGGGTGCGAGTTGTCACGATGTGTGCCATGACCAGTGCGACCGAGAGGATAGTCCTCGCGTGTCCAATCGAGATGGGAATAGTAGAAATGCAGACGGACATCCTGCTTCTGGCACTCCTCTGACAGAGCCTTCAGCACATCCTTACCGTACGGAGTGGCATCAACGATATTGTAGTCCGACTGCTTGGTATGCCACATAGAGAAACCGTCGTGATGGCGAGAAGTTATTGTTATGTATTTCGCACCCGAAGCCTTGATAGCATCCACCCATTCCTTTGCAGAGAAATGTGCAGGGTAGAAACCTCGTGCCGACTTAGCATACTCCTTGTGGTCGATATTAGCGTTATGCAGGTACCACTCCCCCTGTCCGAACATACTATATATGCCCCAATGGAGGAAGATGCCGAACTTCATATCGGAAAAGTCCTGACGACTCTGCAAGTTCTCCTTTGTAGGAACATAATTGTTCTGTGCTTCCGCAACCAACGACAACGACAATAGCACTGACAATAGTGCTGAATAAAAACTACCTTTCATAAATGTGTATCATTTTAATTATTTTTTTCCTTTAAGTAAATGTTCAAAAGAATTAAAAGTTTAAAATTAAAAATTAAAATTTAGCGTGCTGCAATCTATTTGGATTATCCACAAACTGAAAAAAAACATATATTACCCCTGAAAGCATTTGCTGCGAGTTTGTCGAAGACTCCCTTGTGTACTTGAGCAACTTCAATGATGTAAGCACTGAGGGAGAATTAGCAAAACAGCGTTCCAATGTATCATTTAGCGACGAACGATGGACGATGAACGATGGGCGATGGACGATGAAGGCAAATCGCACCTCGCACCTCGTACATCGTACATCGTACATCGTTCATTTTTCTCCCCTCACATACTCAAGGAAACATTCGAGAACACGAAGGGTGGCGTTTTCGGTGTTGTGTTCGCGGTCCACATTGTCGGTGAGGCAGAGGGAATGGACATCGTCCTCACTGCCCCAGGCTATCCAGATGGTGCCATCGGGGATGCCGTTCATTCCGCTGCCTGCATAGCCTGTGGAGGCAAGGGCATAGTCGGTGTGGAAGAGGGAGCAGGCTCCGCGCACCATCTGCTCTACTACTGGGCGGCTCACTACATCATAGGTGAGGATGTCTTCGTGTTGCACTTGGAGGAACAGCTCTTTCAGTTGGTCCTGATAGCACACTATGCCTCCCTGAAAATATTCGGAAGCACCGCTAATCTGGGTGAGCGAGGCTGCAATCCTACCACTGGTGCAGGACTCGGCGGTGGAGACTGTCTTGTGGCGAGCCACCATAAGGCCAAGTATTTCGGAGGATATCTGTTGTTTGGTCACGATAACTATCTTTTTGTGCAAAGTTAAGAAAAATATGTGTATCTCGATGTTATTACATGGAGAATTGCTATATTTGCACCGTAAAAATAGCATTAATGATATGGACTTGATAAGAAGATTCGTCGAACTACAACGAAACGGACGACATACACGCCCATTGGAGATGGGTGGGGAGGAACTGGAAACCACTAAATGCAAGAACTGCGAAACGGAGTTCTCGGGCAGATATTGCCCCAACTGCGGACAGGAGGCGAAGGTAGGCAGACTGACAATGTTGCAAGGAGCAAACGACCTCATCGGCATATTCACTAATTTCGACACAGGATTTATGCACTCTTGTCTTGAGTTGTGCTACCGACCTGGATACATGATTAGGGACTACATCAATGGGCACCGAAAGGAATACATCAAACCTATTCAACTGCTGTTTCTGCTCACTACGATAATGCTGATTATACATTACCTGCTTTATGGGGGCAACTATGCCAATGTAGAGTGGGACATCGAGAAGACGGACCACAAGCAACTGCTCGAAACGATAAAGAGTGTTGTGGAATGGTTTTCGAGCAATCAGGCTATGCTGTACCTTGTGATGGTGGCTCTGCTTGTACTACCTAATAAGCTATGTTTCAATTTCACCGAGCAGGGGAAGAAGATGAACATAGCGGAACACTTCTTCACTATGGTGTATGTGGCATGTCAAATAGTGATGATACGCATAGTGACGATACCAATAGAGTGGCTGAGCGGTGAGAGCGACAACATGTCGCTCGGTGTGCCTCTGCTGCTCTTGATTTGGGATTTCCATCAGTTGTGCGAGATAGGTTTCAGGAAAAGCACATTTCTATGTCTCCTATCCAACTTCATCACTTGGGGCTTGGTCATTGCTGTCGGCACGATAGCGGTGATTGTAAGTGAAAAGTGAAGAGTGAAGAGTGAAGAGTGAAGAATTTCCTACCGGACGAGAATGTCCGTTTGCTTTCTCTGCGGAGTGTAAACAGCTCTTGCACCAAGGCGGTAGCAAATTCTTCACTCTTCACTCTTCACTCTTCATTCTTCACTCAAAACACTCTTCACTCTTCACTCAAAACACATATCCATCCACAAGGATTTGGACATCGGTAGGGGTGAGAGTGCCGTTGGTGTCCATATCCATCGTTGGATTGTACTGCTTCTGTAGTATATGGTTGATGAGGGTTACAGCCTCCTTCACAGTCACAGGAGAGTATGAAAGGGAGAAATTGTCGAAGGCATAGATGCGTTCACCATCGCCATCGGGATGAGAGGCACATACTCCTATCTTATATACTGTGTTGCCATCGGCAAAGAAGGTGAGGGAGGGCGACTCCCAGGTGTTTGCCTTCTGCGACACAAACTTGGTATCGTTGATGAAGATATAGCCTTTGCCCGATGTGTCGGATGTAAGCATATCGGCTGTAAGGGTATATTTGCCTTGAGGGAGTTTCACTTCCTGATAGAACTTTATGTCTGATGCTCCCCAACGCTGGCGAATCCAGAGGGTCTGAGCACCACCCTTTGGATTCTGTGGTTTGCCGCTGAAGAACTGTCCATAGTATAGGTCGCCACTCTTCAAGGCATTGAAGTCGTTCTCGTTGCGAGCGCTATAATCTATTGTCCATCCTTCTGGAATATAGATGGCACGGTCTGTCGAGACTCCACTACCCTGCATCACTGAGTACTTGCCCTCGAAGTTGGCATTTGTCAACGACGATGCGTATTCCTTTTCGCGAAAGGGGATGCTTTGAGCATCACACACCTCCTTCTGCGTTAGTGCGATGTCGTAAACGACGAGGTTAGAGATTGTGCCGACGAAATCGACATTGTTTCTTGATTCGGATGTGTCCCACCACTGAGCACGACCTACATAGTTGCGTGCATCACCAGCAGACTCATATATCATATATGGCTCGTTCTGGTTGGCAGTACCCGATACCACTTCCTCGCCATTGAGGTAAATCTTTGTGACCTTTGTTGCAGCATCGAAGGTGACTGCTATCTTGTAGTCCTTGTTGGTTTCGAGTTGCACAGGACTATTCACCAATGTTGTTGTGCCACCATTGTACTTGACTCCAGCCGTAAGGGCATTGGCACGGAGAAACACGGAGTTGCCACTTCCACCACCAAAGTCATAGAGACGAGGTGCTCCTGTGAGCGACTTGGCATTAGCCTGAAGCACTACGGTATAGCTACGCATTCCCTTGAGAATACCTTCTGGAAGTTTGCCGTACTTGTTGGTAGCGAAACCTGTTGCGGTATTGGATGTCTGGTCGAGGGAGGCGAGGGTAGTTCGCACATTGTTCTTCAGATTGCGAGGATAGACTGTGACATCGAACGTTTTCACTGAAGTACCCACTGTGGCTGTAAGGGTAACTACTGTCTGCTGTTTTGGGAGACGAACAAGTCCGGTGTTTGACACAACATATTCATTGTTTGAAGTCCAGGTGATAGGCTTTCCCGAAGGTGTTGATGAAGGAAGAACGAAGTCGGTCACGACCTTATCCTGCAGGGTGACACTCTCCAAATCGGCTGCATCGATACTATTCTTTATATAGGACTGAGAAACGCACTCGTTGGAATAGGCGGTATTGTAAACAGTCACATTCGAAGCATTGGAGATGCCCTTCTGGAGTGTACCAGTATAGTCTATCTTCATATCGATGATGCCATTGCGATAGACGGTGAGATACTTGCCATCTGTGGTGAGGGTGAGGTTGAATCTGCCGAGTTTGGTCTTGGAGAACCACTTTCCACCTGTGGTTGATGTGTTTTCTGTTGCCCAACTGTCGGCTGTGCCAAGCACATTCTGGCTTGTATAGGTCTTGCCATCAATCTTGATGTAGGAATATTGCTGAGCGTTGACACCGAAGATGATATTGTTTATCGTGAGCAAGTCGCCCTGATAGTTGTTGGCATCAATCTGCATATCAACAGAATATGTTGCTCCCGATGTGCTGTTCAGATTCTGCGGAAGGGTTGTTTCTGCTACGATGCTTGTTGGATAACCAGTCTTGTATGTGGAATTGACTATCCAGTAATAGTAGTCGCCATACATCCACGAGAGACGAAGGGCATCTGCACCATCCTTAGCGTTCTTCGTACCTTCGATGACGAAAGGACGAGCATTGCTCTTTGCCGAATTTCTTGTTACGGCTTCACTCTTTACTACTTTTGAATTCTCATCGAGTGTGTATTTCCATATCTCATGAATACCATTGACTGGCACACCACAATACACGGTGTTGACATCATCACGATCGATAGCCATACCAGCAGAATAGCAGTTCTCGGTGTTGCTGCTGTGGTGGAAATACTTACCACCATTGGCAATGAAACTGGCGTTCCATGCTGTGCCATTCCACTTTGCATAGTAGTAGTCGTGGTTTTGCTTGTCGCTGCTAATCTTTGTCATACCGATGACAGGGTTACCCTTTGTGTCGAATGCCATATTCCATATCCAGTCGCGGCGGTCTGATGTAGCATCAACGACGGTTGCAGGATATGCGGACTTGTATGTGTCGGTCTTCTCTACCTTGAATGTTCCGTTCTGCACAGTAGAGAGTTTCTTTCCTTTAATGTCATAGAGACACTTGTCGTTCACATCAAACACATTGCAGTACAACCAGTTTGGATATTCATTATCTGGATGACCAGTAGTATATGCAAGGTAAATCTTATCCTTGCCATTGCTCATATACTTGGCGTATGGACGAGCACCTGTACTCTGCACCATCTGGTATGGTCCCCAAGTGAACTTGATGTCATCGTTGGCATCTGGCATACTCATCTGTGCCACCGTAGGGTGCCAACCGATACCACGCCAACACATATAGATGTGGTCTGGGTCATCGCTGAGGATGTAAGGGTTTGGGTAAGTGGTGTTGTTGGCTGTAGCGAGTCGCTTCTCCTCACCGAGCTGGGTGATGTCGCCAGGACGCTTAGAGATGCGATAATAGAAACAAGCCTCGTCGGTGTGGCGAGAGTAGATAATCATAATTCGTTCATCAGGAAGAACGAGGAAGGCAGGATTGTCGTGGTCGTCTGGTTGGAACCAACTGCGGATAAGCACCTCACTCGTGGTCTTGGTTTTCCAATCGACTTGAGTTGCCTTGATGCTACCGTGATTGTCGATGTAGCCCACATAGGTAGCATTGATAGTGCCAGAGTTGTTTTCGTAATGCAGAGCACGAGGGTCTGCAAACCAACACCAAGCTCCTTCATCGGCTATGGTATAGCCAGTGAATGTGCTTGCATCTTGTGCCATTGCCGATGCAAAACCGAACAACAGCACGGAGATAAACATAAAGAATCGATTCATAAAAATATTGTTAATAGATTAGGTTTTGCACGCAAAGATATACATTTTCCCATAACTTTCCAACTAACAGCACAAGAAAAGACTATCATTTTTTCTCATTTGCTTGCAAAATTGATTTATTACATATATCTTTGTAGCGGAAAAATCAAAATTAACAAAACCTATTATGATTATGAAAAATGTAAAAAGTATGATGCTGGCTCTGATCGGATGCATGATTGCAGTCGGTGCTTATGCAGGAGTATGGGACACTGAATACCCTGCACTCGAGAAGAGTATTCAGAAGGTGAAGCTCGTTGACAAGGAGTTTCCTATCACTAAGTACGGAGCAAAGGTTAATGCTTCGGCAAAGACAAACCAGAAGGCTATCAACAATGCCATCAAGGCAGCAAACAAGGCTGGCGGCGGTAAGGTCATCGTTCCAGAAGGCACATGGAGCACTGGTGCTATCACTATGCTCAGCAATGTGAACCTCCACATCGAGAAGGGTGCTACTCTCCTCTTCGCTTTCGAACTCGACCTTTATCCTGTAGTCGAGACTCGTTGGGAAGGTCTTGGTTGCTACAACATCTCTCCACTCATCTATGCTAATGGGCAGCACGACATTGCCATCACTGGTGAAGGCACTATCGACGGTGGTGCATCGACTGATGCTTGGTGGTTCTGGCAGCAGACTAAGGAGCGTTTCGGTTGGAAGCCTGGCAGATATTCAATGATTCCAAGTCGTAAGCTCCTTCAGGAGCAGAGCGAAGATGGCACTCCTATCGAAAAGCGTATATACAACAAGAAGAACCCTATGCGTCCACAGTCAGTAAACTTCATGAAGTGTGACCGTGTACTCATCGAGGATGTCACACTCCTTCGTTCTCCATTCTGGGTGCTCCACCCTACTCTCTGCAACGATGTCACAGTTCGTGGTGTGAAGGTTATCAACGATGGTCCTAACGGTGATGGTTGCGACCCAGAAAGCTGTAACCGAGTACTCATCGAGAACTGTCTCTTCCAGACAGGTGACGACTGTATCGCTATCAAGAGTGGTCGCAACAAGGATGGTCGTATGTGGAATGTACCATGTCAGAACATCATCGTTCGTAACTGTAAGATGAAGGACGGTCACGGTGGTGTGGTTGTAGGTAGTGAAATCTCTGGTGGCTACAAGAACCTCTTCGTAGAGAACTGTGAGATGGATAGTCCTAACCTTGAGCGTGTGGTTCGTATCAAGACTAACACTTGTCGTGGTGGTATCATCGAGAACATCTATGTTCGCAATGTCAAAGTTGGCCAATGTGGAGAAAGAGTCGTGCGCATAAATCTCCAGTATGAAAACCGCGAAAAATGCGAACGCGGACACATTCCTACA
>CALBJW010000222.1 GCA_937893145.1 uncultured Prevotellaceae bacterium
ATAAGCCAGCCCTTATTCTGTTCCAGAGTGAAGCAACTACAAACGAACTTCTTCAGCCATACTACGGCATGGACCTCAAGCGTGGTGTTGGTCTTGCGTACTGGGGAGCAATAGAGTATTGGGGTGAGAGCACAGGTTGGCCAAAGAAGGGTTGGAACTTCTCTTACTTTAGTCACACCCTTGAACCATATCCACAAGCTTGGCTTTTGAAGAGTGGTTTTATGCCAGATGAACCTATCGTTAAGATTGGTGTAGTTGATGGAAAGGGTGAGACAATAGACTGGAACGACAACATGGTTGGACAGCAGACTATCTCTCAGAACTGGAACAAGACGAAGGACTCAAAGCAGGATGTGTTTACATACACAAATGCAGAGGAGGTTGAACTTGTCTATAATGGAAAGAGCCTTGGTGTTCATAAGAACGACACAACAGAGATAGCAAAGCGTAATGTGATAAAGTGGAATGCACTCGACTATGCTGATGGTGGAACACTCATTGCCATTGCTCGTAAGGGAGGCAAGGAAGTGTGCCGCGACCAGATTGCAACTACAGGCAAGGCTGTTGCTTTGCGTATCAAGGCAGAGAATCCTAATGCGTGGAAGGCTGATGGTATGGACCTCCAGTACATAAAGATTGAAGCCATTGATGCAAAGGGTAGGGTGGTACCAAATGCTAATGATGAAATCTCTGTCGAGGTTCAGGGAGCAGCATCGTTTGTGGCACTTGACAATGCAGACCACTACACAAACGAGATATTCCTTGATATCAAGACAAAGAAGATGCAGCGAGGTTATATGCAGTGCATCCTTCGTTCCGACAGGAAAGCGGGAAATGTTGTTCTGAAGGTTAGTTCGCCAACATTGAAGAATGCAAGTCTTCGACTGAAGACATTGTAGAAACAAAACAAAAGGAATCTCAAAACTGAGATTCCTTTTTTCGTTAGTTGCGGGGGCTCGACTCGAACGAACGACCTCCAGGTTATGAGCCTGGCGAGCTACCAACTGCTCCACCCCGCGATGTTGATTTGTCAACTTTTCTTTCGAAAAGCGATGCAAAGGTATGGACTTTTGTGGACATGTGCAAGAAAAAACGCGGAAAAAATGCATTTTTTTTACTTAGAGAGTGCTTTTTGACATATTATTATGTATCTTTGCAGTCGCTTAGGTTTGAAAACGTGAGTTTTTACCTATCCCTTTCTTAATGCTTATAAATGACTATCTATGCGTATGAAAATGTATTCCTTATTAATAATATTATCATTCTTTGTCCTTCAGAAATGTGGGGCACAGGTGGATGATGGAGGCGTTTCTATGCAGTCTGCCCAGGCAAGGCCCGACCAGGTAAATGATAGTGTTCCTAAGATTGAACTCAATGCTCGAAAAAGTCGCGAAAAGGAATACAAGCCTTTTGAGAAGGGTAAGGCGACATACTATTCTGCTCGTGCTCACGGACATAGGACGGCAAGCGGTGAGAAGCATGATAAGAATGCGATGGTCTGCGCCCATAAAACACTTCCTTTCGGAACTCTAATTCGTGTTGTGAACGAGAAAAACCAAAAGGAGGTGATTGTAAAGGTCAATGACCGAGGTCCGTATAGTCGTGGTATGATTATCGATTTGTCCATTGGGGCAGCTAAAGAATTGGGTATGTTGAGTGCAGGAGTAGTGCCTGTGACTTTATATGTTTTGGAATAAAATGTGCAAATTTTCTATAGTTATTAGATTAAAAACATGATTTTTCAACACATTTGCACTAAAAAAACAGATTTTATTCGCTGTAATTAGAGAAAAAGATATATCTTTGCATCCGCAAATCATTAAAAAATAAATAATTATATGACTAAAGCAGATATCGTAGAACAGATCTCAGCAGAGACTGGTGTTGACAAGAAGACAGTTCTTACTGTAGTAGAATCATTCATGTCAAACGTAAAGCAGGACATGGTAAATGGTGAAGAAGTATTCCTCCGTGGTTTTGGTAGCTTCATTATCAAGACTCGTGCAGAGAAGATTGGCCGCAACATTGGTCAGAACACTTCAGTTGTTATTCCAGAGCACAACATCCCAGCATTCAAGCCATGCAAGGAATTCGTTGCTGCTGTATCTAAGCTCTAATAAAGTTCTTAGCACTAACAACTTTTATCCAATTACAAGAATAAATGCCAGAAGGACAATCGTCCAACTGGCATTTTTTTTTTGTCTTTATTTCTTCTTTATGAATGGTAATGTTTTAGCTGTTCTTGGTCCTTCTGTCATGCGGAACACTCGGATGCCGGTGTGCTTCTTCTGCTTTAGTTCGTAGTCGTAAAGCGGTTCACTATTGATGAGCACTTTTTTGTATAATGAAGAGGCATGAATGAAGTATAGTTTGTCTCCCTGCCAGTAGGCGATGCCGATGTGGCGAGTGTCGAGTCCGTCGCTATCAGTGAGCAGGGCGATGATGTCACCATCATGTACTGCACCGAGTGCTGAAGATCGTGAACCGTTGAGTGCAGACTTTGGAATATATCGGTATTGTTTGCCGTTACTCATCTGCTCGTAGCGGTTGATGGTCTTTACAAATCGCTGATTGTCCTTGAGGTGTTTGTAGAGATTTGGATGTTTCGACATATAGTTGATGTCGATGGTCTGAACGGCTGTGAATGGAGCCAATTTCTTGGTCTGCTCCATAGAAGGAGCTATATCGCGCACCAAACCGAGAGCTTCATTATCTGCTGCCCACCATGTGAAGTAGTGAAGGCGACTTGTGTAGTCATAGAGGCGACCTTGTCGGTAACGTATTCTGGCAAGTGTGAGGCAGAATTCATCAAATGTAGATTCGTTGTTCTCGTCGCATAGGGCGAGTGCAAGCACATACTCCACGAAGGTAGTGCAGTCGAGTTCGTGGAGATTGACTATGAGGTGTTCTCTATCGCCCGATTCGAGGGTATGCCCTACATAAGGGAGTCCTAAGAACTGCTTGGCGAAGTAGATGATAGGATGTTCGGACTTGCGTTCCTTCTTTGCATTTTTGAGGAGAGTCACAACTCGTTCGGCATCTTCGGGTGTGCATTCCACATTTTCAAGTGGGTTATGTGGAGGAAGGATAACATCAGGAGTGATGGATGGAAAGAGTGTGTATCTCGATGTTGCGAAACCAGATATGCTTGTGAGAAGCATGAGGGTAAGGAGAAGAAGGTGTTTCATCGTTTTTTGAGTGATTTTATGGTATGAGTGCCATAATGTTATGGCATACCAGTTTGTTTGTTGGGGGAGGGTGGATTATTGCAATTCTTCGAGTTCCATCTGGAGCTCGGTCCATTCATCTTCAGCAGTGGATATCTGTGACTTGATGTCGGCATACTTGGTGAAGAGGGATGTGTCGGATGCTCCTTCTGGAGTGGCGAGTTTTGCTTCAACATCAGCAAGTGATGCTTCGAGGTCGGCAATCTTCTTTTCTGCAGCTTTGATGGCGTTTTCTACTCGCTTGATGGCTTTGTTGCGCTCTTTGAGTTCTTCGTAGGAAAGGGAGCCGGTAGAATTACTAGGCTTACTAGAGTTACTAGGTTTACTAGAAGTATTAGAATTACTAGTGTTCATAGGATTACTAGAGCCTGCTGATGGGCTGCCTGCCGAGCTCATCTGGCTTGAGAGCTGGTTGAGGCTTTCAATCTGTTTCTTCTGGAGGAAATCATAGATGCCACCGATGTGTTCGCGCACCTTTCCTCCGCCAAACTCATAGACCTTATCGACAAGTCCATCGAGGAAGTCACGGTCGTGGCTCACGATGATGGCTGTACCATCAAAGTCCTTGATGGCTTGCTTCAGCACATCCTTCGACTGGAGGTCGAGGTGGTTGGTAGGTTCATCGAGAATGAGAAGGTTGACTGGTTCGAGAAGCAGACGAATCATGGCAAGACGAGAGCGTTCACCACCCGAAAGGACCTTGACAAACTTGTCTGATGCTTCGCCACCAAACATGAAAGCACCGAGAATGTCACGAATTTTCAGTCGGATGTCGCCTTTTGCCACATGATCGATAGTGTCGAAGACGGTTATCTCACCATCAAGAAGTTGGGCTTGATTCTGTGCAAAATATCCAATCTGCACATTGTGTCCTACCTTCAATTCGCCTTTGTAGCCTTCTTGGATTGGTTCGATGCCTGCCGAATCCATGATACATTTTACAAGGGTTGATTTACCCTCACCGTTGTTTCCGACGAAGGCAACCTTTTCGCCACGCTTGATGGTGAGGTCGATGTCGGAGAACACAACATGACTGCCGTATGATTTTTCTACTGAATCGCAGATGATAGGATAGTCGCCAGAACGGAGACAAGGAGGAAACTTGAGGTTGAGTCGGCTATTGTCAATCTCATCTACCTCGATAGGAATAATCTTCTCGAGTTGCTTGATGCGACTCTGAACCTGATTACTCTTTGTTGGCTTGTAGCGGAATGCCTCGATGAATGCCTTTATCTCTGCAATCTCCTTCTGCTGATTCTCGTAAGCACGGAGTTGCTGTTCGCGGCGTTCATCCTTCAACTTCACATACTCATCGTACTTCACCTTGTAGTCGTTGATGCGATGGCAAGTAATCTCGATAGTGCGATTAGTGACATTATTGATAAAGGCACGGTCGTGAGAAACGAGCATCACGGCATTAGCACGCTGAGCGATGAACTGTTCAAGCCACTGGATACTACCGATGTCGAGGTGGTTGGTAGGCTCATCGAGGAGGAGAAGGTCGGGTTTCTGGAGCAGAAGCTTTGCCAGTTCGATACGCATTCGCCAACCTCCAGAGAACTCACTTGTTGGTCGGTCGAAGTCGCTTCGCTGAAAGCCGAGACCTTGAAGTGTGCGTTCCAGTTCTGCATGATAGTTTTCACCGCCCATCATGGTGAAACGGTCGTTCTCATGTGTGAAACGCTCGATGAGATTCATGTAGTCCTCGCTCTCGTAGTCAGTACGGCGAGCAATCTCCTCGTTCATCTTCTCGATGCGTTGTTGCATCTCGGCTATATGTGCAAAGGCAGTTTCTGCCTCTTCCATCACGGTACGAGTATCTGAAAGCACCATGACCTGAGGCAGATAACCGATGGTTATGTCTTTCTGGCAGGCAACAGTTCCCGATGTAGGCTGCTGCATACCAGCTATTATCTTCATCATCGTTGACTTTCCTGCTCCATTCTTTCCCACAAGTGCTATGCGATCCTTAGGGTTGATGACAAAGTTGACATCAACGAAAAGTGGGGTGGCAGAAAACTCAACTGCAAGGTTGTTTACTGAAATCATGTTATATATAAATGATAAGCCTTCTTAAGTTATATGATAAGCTTTCTTGAATAGAAAAAAAAAAACCGCCACAAAGGTAGCGATTTTATTTTGTTTATGCCAATAAATGAAGTCGAAAACGGTTGCAACCGTTTCAAATCAACCTCTTTTCTGTGTTAGAAGCGGAAATATGTCTCAGCCCAAATTTCATTATGTCTTTCAGCTACAGACTTGTCATGTACATAGTTGTACTGGAGCTGGAGCATGAGGTTCTTGTGGATTTGGAAATTAGGGCAGATAGTATAGATGCTCTTGAGCGAAGAACTGTTGCCCTGATTGCGGTAAGCATCATACTTGAGATAGGTCTTGAGCCAAGGTGTGCAAGGAATGCCGACTGTTGCGTACCAAGCATCAGCACGACCAGTGCCTCTCCATATTTCATTGCCCTGAATGTCTGTGCCTGCATAGTCTGCAATGCGATGACCTGTGTTGTGAGCATATTCAGCACGAGCCGACCATCCGCTTGTCTCATATTTCGCACCAACAGCCCAACGGTTACGACCTACTGTCACATTGTTGCCATTGTTGGCGGCTGTATATTTACCTTTCCAGAGGAACATACCGATGAAGAGGTTCTTGACAGGCTGGAACTGGAGTGTTCCCATAATATCCTTGTTGCCATTAGCATCGGCGGTGTTGATGCCCTGACCGTTTGCCACCATCACCTGGTAGTGAACGAAGCGATGCTGGTCTTTTCCGATAGGGAAGAGGTCGCCCTGAATCTGAATACCTTGGTCACGACCACCAGGAGTAGAAGGTTCACCACAATAGTCGCCCATACCAGAGAGGTACTTAGTGAGCTGAGAATAATCGCCCACACCTACATCCCAAGGATTGTATGGGTCTTCGAAGGTGAAGGCACGCTTGAACTGACCAATCTTAACCTTGAACTCCTTGTATCGCTGCCACTCTACGAAGAAGTCCTTGACATGTGGAGTACCTGAGAACTGCAACTGAAGACGATAGGCAAAGTCCTTGAAGATAGTACCATCAACATAAGCACGAACAAGTCGGGCATTGAAACCATCACCACCATGCTTGCCATCCTCGTCGCTGTACTTGTACGAACCAATGACATAACCGCCAAACTTAGGAGCTGATGCCCACTTGGTCACGGTGCGACCATACGAAGCCTTCTCTTCCTTTATCTGTGAAGAAGAACTCATGCCGTTTGCAATGGCATTATTTAAATAATGTGTGAGGAAACCCTCTTCGAGTCGTTCATCAGACATGAACTCCTCAGTCTGTTCCTCTACAGTAGCTTCACCCTCAGGTGTGTCAACTTCTGCAAACATAGACATGCTTGCGAAGGATGCTACAAGTGCTAATGTGAAAAATCTTTTCATATTATAATTGTTTTTATTCTAATAGTTAGTGGTTTAGGGGGTAAAATGCAATTTTAGTGTATTAATATGCGACAAAATTAGTGATAATATTTCTATTCATACTTGATTAACAATAAAAAGTGAATGGTTTTAAGAAATAATCCGTAAATTTGCACCATATTTTTACAAATTTATATTTATGAAAGCAAAAAGCATTATTACAATGATTGCATTAGCTATGTCTTCAGCAGCCTTTGCTCAGGGCACAGGTATTGGCATCAAGTTAGAGAACATGAACCAGGAGGTAAAGCCTGGAACAGATTTTTATCAGTATGCATGTGGTGGATGGATGAAGAACAATCCACTTGGTCCTGAGTATGCTCGTTTCGGTTCTTTCAACACAGTATCTGAGGAGAACAACAAGCGTATTCGCCAGATTATCGAGGAACTCGCTTCGCAGAAGCAGGAGAAGGGTAGTCTCGGACAGAAGATTGGCGACCTCTATGCCCTTCGCATGGATTCTGTTCGCCAGAACAAGGAGGGAGTTCAGCCAGTTATGGCAGACCTCAACCGCGTTGCAGGCACTAAGACTCTCGACGAACTCTTCAATCTTCTTCTCAAGATGGGGGCTGAGGGTGTAAGCTGTAGCGACCTCTGGGGCTCGTATATCGGAGCCGATATGATGTCGAGCAAGGACAATATCCTCGAAATCGTTCAGGGTGGCTATTCTATCGAACGCGATTACTATGTAAAGGACGATGCAGCCAACAAGGCTATCCTCGATGCCTACAAGGAACACATCGTCAAGATGTTCAAGCTCACAGGCATGACAGAGAAGGATGCTCGTGTGAAGATGGAGAACATCGTGGCTCTCGAAACAGTCATGGCTCGTGCTGGTAAGAGCAATGTGGAACTCCGTGACCCTGCTGCCAACTACCACAAGATGTCGTACTCAGAGTTCAAGAAGGAGTTCAAGGGCTACAACTGGGATAAGTACTTCACATCTCAGGGCATCACAGGCATCGACCACCTCTCAGTAGGTCAGCCAGAAGCACTCAAGAAGGCTCTCGAAGTATGGAACACAGCTACTCTCGGTGTACTCAAGGACTGGTTCCAGTGGCAGATACTTGAGTCGGCAGGCGGTATGCTTGGCGACAAGGTTTATGCAGAGGAGTTCGACTTCCACTCACACATCATGACTGGTGCTAAGGAGCCACAGCCTCGTTGGAAGCGTTCGGTAAACTCAGTAAACGGTGTGCTTGGTGAGGCAGTAGGTAAGATGTACTGCGAGAAGTATTTCCCTGCAGCAAATAAGGCTCGTATGGAACAGCTTGTCAAGAACCTCCAGATAGCACTCGGTCAGCGTATCGATGCTCAGGAATGGATGTCTGCCGAGACTAAGAAAGCAGCACACGAGAAGCTTGATGCCTTCTATGTAAAGATTGGTTATCCAAACGAATGGCGTGACTACTCAGCCATGACTATCGACCCTGCCAAGAACCTCTACGACAACATGAAGGAAGTGAGCAAGTGGGCACACAAGGACTTCATCGCTCGTAAGTGGAAGAAGCCAGTAGATCGCAACGAATGGCACATGACTCCACAGACTGTAAACGCATACTACAACCCTACAACCAACGAAATCTGTTTCCCTGCAGGTATCCTCCAGTACCCATTCTTCGATATGGAGGCAGACGATGCATTCAACTATGGTGCTATCGGTGTAGTCATCGGACATGAGATGTCGCACGGATTCGACGACCAGGGTCGCCAGTTCGACAAGGAAGGTAACTTCCGTGACTGGTGGGCATCAGGCGATGGTGACAAGTACAACGAACGTGCACAGGTCATCAAGGACTTCTTCTCAGGCATTACAGTTCTTCCTGCCAACGAAACTACAGGAGCTGTAGAACTCAAGGGTAATGGCGACCTCACTTGTGGTGAAAACCTCGGCGACCACGGTGGTCTCAAGTTTGCTTACGCAGCATTCAAGAACGCTACTAAGGACAACCCACTCCCAGTAAAGGATGGCTTCACTCCAGAACAGCGCTTCTTCCTTGCCTACGCAGGAGTATGGGCACAGAACATCACAGAGGCTGAGATTCGTCGTCTCACCAACATGGACCCTCACTCACTTGGCGAATGGCGTGTCAACGGAGCACTTCCACTCATCGACATGTGGTACGATGCCTTCGACATCAAGCCAGAAGACCCAATGTATGTGGCTCCTGAGAAGCGTGTGAAGATTTGGTAAAAAGAAACTTTTAGTGTGCTATGCTGTTCAATTCATTGTGTTTCTTGATATTCTTGCCATTAGCATTCTGCTTTTATTGGTTTGTGTTTGGCAGGAATATCAGAATGCAGAACCTGTTTGTCATATTTATCAGTTACATCTTCTATGGGTGGTGGGATTGGAGATTCCTATTCCTTATTGCCTTTACATCGGGATGCAGCTTTTTGGCAGGCATGATGATAGAGCATTACAGAAAACAAGGTGATGCAAGGACAGCAAGAAACATATCTATTGGCAATGTGGTGGTAAACCTCTCCATACTTGGTGTGTTCAAGTATTATAATTTCTTTATTGGAAATCTGGAGTCTTTACTGTCTGCTTTCAACTGCCATTTAGATTATCCTACATTAAATATTATTCTTCCTGTAGGAATCAGTTTCTATACATTTCAGGCACTGAGTTATACTATAGATGTTTACAGAAACAAGATAGAGGCAACGAAGGACCCTTGTGCATTCTTTGCCTTCATCAGTTTCTTCCCACAGTTGGTTGCTGGCCCTATTGAGCGAGCAACCAACTTACTTCCCCAGTTTCAGAAAGACAGAACATTCGATTATGCTGCAGCAGTAGATGGTTGCAGACAGATGTTGTTGGGATTTTGCAAGAAAATCCTTATAGCGGATATGTGTGCTGTGGAGGTTGATGCAATATGGGCAAATTATCAGAACGAATCGAGTGTGAGTCTGTTGATAGGTGCTCTGTTGTTTAGTTTCCAGATATATGGAGACTTTTCTGGTTATTCCGACATAGCAATCGGTACTGCAAAGTTGTTTGGCATTAGATTGATGGCAAACTTCAAGCATCCGTATTTATCACGCGATGTGGCTGAATTCTGGAAAAGGTGGCACATATCGTTGAACACCTGGTTTGTTGACTATGTATATATTCCATTAGGCGGCAGTCGTAATGGAAATGTGATGAAGTTCAGGAACACCCTTGTTATCTTTCTGTTAAGTGGATTGTGGCATGGAGCAAGATGGACATTCGTGTTTTGGGGCCTATACCATGCCTTGCTATTCCTTCCGCTCATGCTATTAGGAAACAACCATCGCTATAAGGATGTTGTTGCGATGGGGCGGATGTTGCCAAATGTGAGAGAGGTATTGCAGATTGCCACTACATTCTTCCTTGTGATGATAGGTTGGATATTCTTCAGGGCAGAAAGCCTTTCGAGAGGTTTGGGCTATCTTATGGGCATGTTCAATGTTAGGGAATGGAGTAGTGACTATTTGTCAAAACCAATACTTGCCTATTGTGTTGTTCTTATGCTTGTGGAATGGTTGCAACGCGACAAAGAACATGCGTTTCAGTTTCCCGACAAAGGCATTTTCAAATACTACTTCTTCAGGTATGTACTCTATGTTACAATAATTAGCATTCTGTTGTCTTGCAGTGGTGAACCCGCAGCATTCATTTATTTCCAGTTTTAGACATGAAAAAGTTCCTAAGTCGTATCTTGGCACTATCTATACCATTTGATATTGTCCTTGCTCTATATCTTATCTTGGACCCTTTTAGGGTGGTTTGGCATTACGACAAATACTATTCATCGTCGAACCATGTGGCTGTAAATAGAGGATACGCATCCACCTGTATGTATGACAACAACTACAGGCGGTATCATTACGATTCCTTCATCTTTGGCAATTCCCGAAGTCTTGTCTATTCGGTTGAGGAGTGGAAGAAGTATATCCCTGCATCAAGCGTGTGCTACCATTTCGACTGTTCTGGTGGTAATATAGAGGATTTGTACTACAAAATCAAATACATCAACCAGCACGGAGAGAAAGTAAGGAATGCACTGTTCATCATAGACAGAGAACTGCTTTCTCACATTACCTTGACAGGACTCCGATTTGAGGTTGCACCACAGTTGAAGGGGAATGAAAACTACTTCGACTTTCAGCGTGAGAACTTTGAGGCGTTTGTCACCCCCTCCTTCTTTACGGCATATATTGATTACCATCTGACACACGAATTCAAGGACTACATGGACCAGTATCTCATCCAGTATCCATCAGAGGCAGACTTGGTGACAAATGAGATTCATAGGCACCATACTGATTCGCTTATTCTATCAGGTGAATACTACACAGAGGAGAGGGTGAAGATTTTTGCCAATGCCCAATTCCCCGACTCTATAGCACCTGCGGTGTTGGAGGGGAAGAGAAAGAAGTTGTTGACATCAATCCATGACCTGCTCACACAAAACAACACCGACTACAGGATAATCATCAATCCCCTTTACGACCAGGTTCGACTTAACCCAAGAGATGTGAAGTTCCTGAAGCAGACATTTGGAAAGGACAAGGTCTTTGACTTCTCAGGACCAAACAAATGGAACAAGGACTATCATAACTACTACGAGACATCCCATTACAGGGCGTGTGTGGCAAATGATATTCTTAGCGTGATTTACAGGTAAGCATACCTTTTTTATTATTCAGGCTTTGCCCAGAAATACTCAGGGTCAGTAGTGTATTCACACTTGTAGTTGTCGTTGTCAAAACCTTCGGGGATGAGTTTCACATCTTGAGTCGGGTCGTTGTCGCGGTATATGCTCTCAGGATTGAAACGACTAATCTTCTTGCACACAAAATAGTAGAGGTTCTTAGCCATGTACTGTTCGAGGTAGTACTCCTTCGTCTGAGGACTTTCGTGGTTCCAGTTGGCTGTTTCGCAAAGCACAAGCGGACGTCCATCAATCAGTCGCTCACGAACCTCAGCGATGCTGAGCATAGAGCCGCCCTCGTCCATCACCCACGCATCCATAGTAGGGTCGATGTATAGCCATTTGCCGAGTTGTGACGACCAAACCGAATTGATGACATGACATTCCATGTCGAAAGGGTCTGCAGGCATACAAGTGACATATCGTGCAGGAATACCCATAGACAGGTACATCTCGCAGAGAGAGATAGCCAGTTGCCTGCAGTTCACTCCCTTACCAGTAGTCTTATGGTAGTTATATAGGTCGATAGCATCCATTTCAGCAAACGCTCTGTTCGAACCATCATGTCGGATATTGTCGTGGGCGAAGTGAAGCAGATTGATGATTTTCGACATTTCATCTCCAGTACCAGCAATGGAGTCGAGCTGGAAATACTCACGAACCATTCTGAGGTTCAACGACTCCTTTGGCTGATATACGAAAGGCGACTCCGATTTAGTCTCCTTACCGTATGGAGCCGACTTCTTCAACACATTTAGAGGTGCTCGTCCCTCTACTATCGAGAGCAGAGCCTTGTATTTCTTGTCTTTGTGAAGGCATTCAAGGTCCTTGTCGTTCAACATATTAACATAGTTCTTGTATCCGTTGTTGACACACTGCTCAAGAGTGGCGAGAGCTTGCTTCTTCTCTCCCATGAGGGCATAGATACATGCCTTGTCATACTGGAACAATCCCTTCTGCTCCTCTATCGCCTTCTTCGGAATGTTAGGCTCCACCTCGTATATGGTCGTCGTGTCGAAATACTGTATTAAGGCATCCACCTCCTCGACCGCCTCCCTATATTTGCCCTGAGCATATAGGGCATTATACTCTGGTTGATGCTTTTCCAAGAACTTCAGCATATCATTCATTCTCTGACTTTGTGCATTCGCCATCTGTGCAAATGCCATCATTGTGACAACAAGTGTCATGGTTGTAAATAGTCTTTTCATTGTCTTCTCTTTTTCTTGTTCGGGTGCAAAGATAAGCATAATAGAAATAACAGCATTGTAAAAAATGGACATTTTCCGCATCCAACCTAATGTGTGGCAAATAAGATAGTATATCTTCCGCAATAAGATAGTATATCTTCCTGAATAACATAGTATATCTTATTTTAAAAACATACTGAAGATTAACTCTATTCTTCCGCAGGTTTAACTCTATTCCTCCGCATGTTTAACCTCAAACCTCCGCAAATTTAATCTTTCCCCCAATTTTTTTCGTACGAAAAGCCAAAACAACTATACATCTATACATAACGCTCCAAATAGTCCGATTGAACTATTGATACACAATCTGTTAGCATGGTGTATAGTTCTATGTACCCTCGATGTATGGTTATGTATGGTTGAAAGTTTGTCTTTTCCTAAAACAAGAAAGTCCGAATAGAACATCGCAGCGATCGCTTACCAACTATACATAACCATACATCGAGGGTACATCTATCCATACATAGATGTAACATGCAGATACCCAATCAAATACCAATCTCTCGATGCCCTCTATGTATAGATGTATGGTTGTTTTGACTTTTCGTGCGAAAAAACAACAGTGCCGAAAAGGTGCGTTTTGTTGATTCCGAATTCACAATCAAGTGCAACTATGCTAATGTGTGGACTAAGGTAGGAATGTATTAAACCTTTCATAACCACACATAGAACGAATAGGTGTTTTCACCCTACCATATAATTTATCAGTCCGCAAGTTTTATCTTCAAATACTTTGTGGACTGATATTTTTATATGCTTAGTTGTGTATAATAACTTTTTTGAGGTTTGAAGTTGAGTTTTAATATAAAAGTTGATTTTGTGGTGATAGAGTGGTGATAAAATGGTGATGATTTTTGCGTTAAATACCTAATTGTTAATGTTATAACCCTAAAATGGTGGTGATGGTGTTAATTTGATATGAAAATTTTAATTGCCTATACCTCTTCAAACTCCTCCAGAGCCACAAAGAAGCTTGGAGTTGTCCATTCGATGTAAACCTTTTCATCTCCGATGTGTTTGCAAACAAGTACATCATCATCAGGGGTAATGTGGTCAAGCAGTTGATATTTGTCTCGGTTGATGCGATAGTGATGTGTTTTGCCATCTTTTGCAACAAACAATCTTATTACAATGGATACTCTTCCGATAAACACATCATCTATTCTGTATTCACCATCCTCAAAGTCCAGAACCTCTATGCCTGCGGCAGCTGCCACCTGCTTTCTTTGTGAAGGTTCAGCGTTTGTTTCTATGTATCTTTCTATAATCTCTTCCCATCGTTTCTCGTTATGATTAAGAGTGCTTGTATCATACATTTTCAGAACGGGAGGTAAACGAAAATGGTTGTCATCGTTTATGTTGAATGAAAGCCTGGTGCAATCTTCGTTCATGGTGACTTCGTAGTATCTCAGCTCTTGTTGCACAGGCTTATACATTTCTGGCAGAGTACATACTGTCATTATTGTCTTGTCATCATCTTCTTCTTCAAACAACATACGACAGACTGCATCACAGTCAGCATTGCCGTCCTTAACATAACAATGATAAAGGTTGTAGAATCCATTGTCACCATCAGAAACAACGGTTATGGCACACCAAAATTCTTCCCCGTTCTTTGGACTACTCTCTGGCTTAATCCAGTACGACATCCATCCCCAATCGTACACACGAGAATCGTCCGTAGCCATCTTCAACCAAGCATCAGGGTCTGCATATTGTGTCAAGAGGGATGAAAGATAGCTGATAGCTCCATACTTATTTGTTATGGCAGTATTAAGCATCTGCACTCCCTTCATCCTTTCTGCCATTTTCTGCCCTTCAGTATTGTTTATGGCATATTCTTTGCGGAGAATTTCGTTCACATCATCAATAGCCTCTACCAGAACATCCTTGAACTTGTTTCTTTTGTAAAAGTCATATCCTTTTGTCTTCAAGAATAAGCCAGCCATCACTCTGTAGAACAACTCTTTCTCTCCCTTCCTCGCATTACTTATGGTGAATTCATATTCTTTCCGAAACTCCTTGCAGAACACATCATATTTGCCATTAAGTAGCGCCACAAAAGCACCAATCATCCATGCTTCGCTCCATTCGTCTTTATGAAAGTTTTTCAAATCTTCATAAAGTGTGTTAGTGCATATCATTACCCTCCAAGCAAAATACAGGCTTTCGTCATCCCACCCAAAGGATTTTTTCATCATCTCCCAGATACTATCTACTGCTCGTCCGTCGTTAAGTTTTGTCTCATTATCCTTTATGATTCTCTGCACGGTAGCACTTCCGCTATATCCGATAGTGCGTGAAAAGGCAGAAGGTGATGCCGCAAAAGCATTACTTCCTATCAAATACCTTAAGATGTCTTTCTTGTTCATGGGTGCAAATATAGTGAAAAGCAACAATCCGACCAACATCTTTTGTACCAAATCCCACCACTTTGTTACTATTTCACTTTTTCCTACTATTTCTTTCATTAAAATAGTATTCGTTCATATAAATCAGCATACCTTTGTACATATACAGGTGCAAAAAAGTGTTCCAGACACAAAAAAATCACTCCTAACAGGAAAAATATCTCCCCAAAGCGCCCATATTGTCAAGGAATCTATTATCTTTGCAACGACAAAGTGCAGAAGCTAACGCCGAAAGCACAAGTCGAAACATAGAGAATCCGTCCCGACAGATTATTCCTAAATCGGCAAATTGAAGAATTATCACCTCGAAGGACAGGACAATATGGCGCTTCATAACGATGAGTTGCCCTCTTTCCTCGTATGCGTACCTTATTCATATGCATTGAGCGAAACGGCACACATCATACCCCAAGCGAGAGATATTGATTCTGTACATCAGTGATAATAGGTGTTTGCCGATACCTGGGATAAATGGTGCACAAGAACATGTCTCTCGTTTCTTTTTGCATACTAATGCAGCCGAAACAGAGCTAACCCAAGA